>DAIUCB010000019.1:0-18771 GCA_036846385.1 Bacillota bacterium
AAAAAGAAAGACCGGACAGCGTATTGGCAGGAATGGGCGGTCAAACGGGACTTAACCTGACAGTAGAGCTTTATGATAAAGGAATATTGCAAAAATATAACGTAAGGGTTATCGGTACCTCTGTCGAATCAATAAAAATGGGAGAAGACAGAGAAAAATTCAAGGATACGATGAAAAAAATCAATGAGCCAATTGTAGACAGCGAAATTGTTACCGATTTGGAAACAGGAAAAATCATCGCTTCAAGAATCGGCTATCCGATAATTATCAGACCTGCCTACACCTTGGGAGGAACAGGAGGCGGCATTGCAAACAATGAGGAAGAGCTCACAGAAATATTATCGGCAGGCTTACAGCTCAGCATGAACGGTCAGGTTCTTATCGAAAAAAGCATAAAGGGCTGGAAGGAAATAGAATATGAAGTAATGAGGGATAAAAACGGTACATGCATCACAATATGCAATATGGAAAATTTTGATCCTGTCGGTGTTCATACAGGAGACAGTATAGTTGTGGCACCTTCACAAACCTTATCGGATGTTGAATATCAAATGTTGAGAACCTCTTCGATAAAGATAATCAATGCAATAGGCATAGAGGGGGGCTGCAACGTTCAGCTTGCTTTAAATCCCAACAGCTTTGAATATGCCATAATAGAAATAAACCCTAGGGTAAGCCGTTCCTCCGCTCTGGCTTCTAAGGCAACCGGTTATCCTATTGCAAAGGTGGCAGCTAAAATAGCTTTAGGCTATAATTTAGATGAAATAAAAAATTCAGTTACAGAAAAAACCTATGCTTCCTTCGAGCCTACATTGGATTATGTAGTGTTAAAGATTCCAAAATGGCCCTTTGATAAATTTTTTAATGCAAACAGGAGCCTTGGCACTAAAATGATGGCTACAGGCGAGGTAATGGCAATAGCAAATAATTTTGAAGCAGCACTTTTAAAGGCAGTGCGTTCTCTTGAAATAAAGCAATATACATTATACAGCAAAAAGGCCTCTGAAAAAAGTATGATTGAATTAAAAGCAAGGATTCAAACGCCGGATGATGAAAGACTTTTTTATCTTGCAGAGCTTATCAGAAGAGGCTACAGGATTGAAAAAATATCGGATTTGACAGGTATAGACAAATTTTTTCTAAATAAAATATATAATATTGTTGAAGAGGAAGAGCTGTTAAGAAAAGCTCATATAAATGACTTAGATGCAAAATGGCTCAAAAAATTAAAGAAGATGGGATTTTCAGATAAAGGAATCGCAAGCCTTATGAGCCTGAATCCAAACGATATATACAAATTAAGGCTGTTGTATAATATAAAAGCGGTTTATAAAATGGTTGATACCTGCGGAGGAGAATTTGAGGCTAAATCACCATATTATTATTCTACCTATGATGAATATGATGAGGTTAAAATCAGTGATAAAAAGAAAATATTGGTTATCGGCTCAGGTCCTATAAGAATCGGTCAGGGAGTAGAGTTTGATTATTGCTCTGTACACAGCATATTTGCACTGGAAAAATGCGGTGTAGAAACTATTATAGTTAATAATAACCCCGAGACTGTCAGCACAGATTTTGATATAGCAGATAAATTGTATTTTGAGCCTCTGACAGAGGAGGATGTGCTTAATATAGTCGAAAAGGAAAAACCAAACGGTGTAATACTTCAATTTGGAGGTCAAACAGCAATAAAGCTCGCTAACTTTTTCAAGGAAAAAAATATACCTATATTAGGCACAGACCCTGAACAGATTGATGTTGCAGAGGACAGAGAAAAATTTGATGCAATATTGGAGGAGCTTAATATTAAAAGGCCTAAAGGAAAGGCTGTTATGAATATAGAGGATGGTGTTTCTGCTGCTGAAGCCATAGGCTATCCTGTTCTGGTAAGACCCTCATATGTATTAGGCGGACAGGGAATGGAAATTACCTATACAAAAGATGACTTAATCGGCTACTTAAAGAACGCATTTGCAATCAACACAAAAACACCTGTGCTGATAGATAAATATCTTATCGGCAGGGAAATAGAGGTTGATGCAATATGTGACGGTGATGATATTTTGATATCGGGAATTATGGAGCATTTAGAAAGAGCAGGTATACATTCGGGAGACAGTATATCAATTTATCCGCCTAAAAATCTAAGCTCAGAAATTAAAGAAAAGCTGACAGATATAACTAAAAAGGTAGCCAAAGCATTAAAGACCGTAGGAATGATGAACATACAATTCATTGAATTTGAAAATGATTTATATATTATAGAGGTTAATCCACGTTCAAGCAGGACGGTGCCATATATCAGCAAAGTAACTAAAATCCCTATGATAGAGCTTGCAACAAGAGTAATGCTGGGGGAAAGGCTCAAGGATATCGGTTATGGAGTAAATTTGTATAAGGAATCAAGCTTTACAGCAGTAAAGGTTCCGGTTTTTTCTACGCAAAAGCTTGACGGAGTTGAGGTAAGCCTCGGACCTGAAATGAAATCTACAGGTGAAGTATTGGGAATAGGCAGCAGCTATCATGAGGCAATGTATAAGGGCTTTATAGCAGCAGGTATTAAGATTCCCGATAAAAATAAAAGAATTCTTGCCACAATAAGAGACAGAGATAAAGAAAACTTTAAGAGTATTGCATTAAAATTAAATATGTTAGGTTACAAATTCACGGCTACCGAAAAAACTGCTCAATATTTGAAAAGCATAGGAATTAATGCGGAAACGGTTAAAAAGGTTGGAGAACAAAAACCTAATATATTGGATTTAATAAAAAGCGGTGAAATAGGACTTGTGATTGATATACCGACTAAGGCTAATAACAGTCATACTGACGGCTTTAAAATAAGAAGAACTTCAGTAGAAGCATCAATCAATGTGTTGACTTCATTAGACACTGTAGCAGCACTGACGGAGATAATAGAGTATGGCATTACTTCTGTGGATGTAAATGTACATAATATTTCCATTTAGAAAAATATAATTTTACTTGAAATATATTTTTCTGTATGATATATTATTTCCGATGGGGATAGATGGGTGCTGGTGTGCCTCCTGGTCTTCAAAATCAGTCGCGGGGCGTTAATAGCGTCCTGGGTGGGTTCAATTCCCACATATTCCCGCCAAAAAGGAGAATAGCGATGCATAAAAATGTATTGGTATGTGTTACGCAGCAAAAAACATGTGAGAATCTAATCAGAACGGGGTTAGAGCTCTCCTCCGAGGAAGATGAGAGCAGCTTGTATGTTATACATGTTGTAAACGAAAATGATAAGCTTTTATATAATCTCAGTGACGGAGATGCTCTGGAGTATTTATTTAAAATTACTAAAGAGATAGGAGCAGATTTAATTGTAAAAAGATCAAAGGATGTTATAAAAACTATTGTTGAGTTTGCTGAGGAAAAGGAAATAACGCATGTTGTTCTTGGAAGTTCACAGGATAAAGATTCTTCTAAAAATTTTGTAAGCAAATTACAAAGAAAGTTGCCGGGCAGAGAGTTTATTGTATAGGTAAATTCATGAATATTTTATTAAGGATTTCTTTAATTTTCAAATTTCTTTTTGATAAAAATATCCCTTTGAGGGAAAAATGGTGGATTATCATTCCGCTGATTTACTTATTGAGTCCTGTGGATTTAATACCTGAACCAATATTGGGCTTTGGCTTTGTAGACGATATCGTAGTATTGGGATTTTTGTTAGCAACCGTAAATCATAGGACTAAAAAATATTACGGCAATAAAAATGATTCAACTGATTCAACCGATACTAAAGGTATGAATAATGAAAAAATAATTGAAAATGTAGAATATGAAATAAAAAATGATGAGGAAGATAAATAGCTTCCTCATTTTTTTTGTATTTGTAATATCTGAATAAGCTGTAAGGAACACTTTTTTATAAAATTTGTAAAATATAATAAAATTGTTTTCAAAATTGTCGAAAATATGTTAAAATATGTGTAAAGAATTTTCGGAGGGTTAATATGAATAATAACAATTACAAGATTATTCGTACAATATATGAAAATGTATTCCAAAGAGTTTTAGAATGTAAAGACAATGAAAGCGGCGAGATATTCTATAATAATGTTATTACAAGTCAGAGGATAATTAATTTAATTGATATCGGCGGATTAGAGGATCTGTCGACCAATATTTTGGAATGTAAAAAAACAGAGGATAGATTGTATATAATAACAAAGCCCTTGGAGTTTGAAGGGAAAAATTTCAAGGAATACATAAAAGCCAATAAGCTGACACTAAAGCAGCAATTCAGTCTTTCAAAAAATTTAATTAAGCTCTCTTCTGACATATTTAATATGACCGATATCGTACAACAGAAAATTCTTGACCTTGATAAGCTATATATTGATTCAAAGGGACAATTTATAATTGACTGTAATCTTATTTTTGAACAGGAATTTGATATACCTGATAATGAAACTTTTAAAAGAATGGGCAACATTATACATTATATATTTTCAGGCAATGAAATTATTGATTATAATATATCAGAGCTTATACCTCCCGATATTTTGAAGATTATAGTGAGGTGCTTAACAAAAGAATATATGTATCCACAAAATGCATTATCAGAGCTGGTTTCTTCACCTATCTATAAAATGATATATACAGACACAGAAGCAGAAGATAAAAAAGCCGAAAATACAGCTAAAGAGCTTTCTTCCGGCAAAAATGAAAAGAATGAGATTAAATCAAGAGATAATCTGTTGAATATGGAAATAGAAAGTGAATTTGCGGCAGCTGATGAAAAAGATACCCTGGACATATATTTAAATGATAATGAAATAAAAAAATCTAAAGCAAATAAAAAGATAATCGGTTTAAATAAAGATATTAAAAAAATGCTGTTTTCAATTGCTGTAGTAATATCAGTTCTTTTGATCGGAAACCTTTTGATGAATAAAATTAATAAGGAGGCAAAGGAAGTTTCCGGGAATGACGTAAACAATATTGATATCGGTAAAAATACTGAAAATGATAATACTGATGTTAAAGAAAATGAAGGTGGGAATGTCAGCGACCCTACAGGAGAAGCTAATGAAAAAACAAAGGACTCAACATCTAAGTTTTTTAATAAGGATTTGATAAATAAAATAAACTACGCCGGAACATTAGCTGAAATAGATAAAGATATATATGTTGAGGGAGTAAATTCTCTTCTGATTAAGAACGAAAGTGATGAAAAGGTAAAGGCTTTATTTGCCGCAATTGATTTTACGGACCCTAATTACAGCTACTTATTGAAGCAGCAAATAGGAGTATCCTCTAAAATAAAGTCAGAAAATGATTTATCTGCATTAATAGTGCTTGAAGCATATAAGGACGGTAAGCTTGCATCAAATTTTCATACATCAGTGAAAATTTATAATGATGTATGGTCTCAAAATCTGGTTCCGATAAATGTTACGAATGCTGATGCATTAAATATATATATTGAATATTCAGGGAAAAATAAAGTTTGGATCGATTCAATTTATATAGATGTTATTAAGTAGAATTCGGAGTAAAAACAGTTTTCTGATATATTGGTTATAAAGACCTATTGCTTTTGTGTGGTAGGTCTTATATAATTGTGGATACAAAGGAATATTTTAGAAATCATATTATGAAAAAATTAAAAAAAACTTAAGAATTTTTAAATATTTCAGAACTTTTTATATTCCTTTTACGTCATATATTATAAGGTATTTTATAAAATTTTAATTACATATTAAATGTTTTTAAAGCATTCCGATTAATAAGCCGATCATATCAAGCTGACGGTTATATTTTTTGAGCTTATGAAGCTGCATGTTAACGGAATAAAATCGTAAAATGTAATTTAAGAGAGGTGGAACATGGATATAATTAAAATGGAGAATATATCTAAGCTGTATAAATCCGGTCAGATACAGGTAGAGGCTCTTAAGGAAATATCAATATTAATTCAAGAAAAAGAGTTTGTTTCTATAATGGGACCGTCGGGCTCGGGAAAATCAACGCTCCTTAATGTTATAGGATGTTTGGATCATGCAACAAAGGGCTCCTATGAGCTTGCGGGGCATGGTGTTGATAAATTGAGTGATTCAAAAATGTCCGAAGTGAGAAATGAATTCATCGGTTTTGTTTTTCAAAATTTTCATCTTCTTCCCCGTATGTCAGCCATTAAAAATGTTGAAATACCTTTAATATACAGAGGTGTCAACAGGAAAACGAGAAAGGAGCTTGCTGAAAATGCTTTGGAGCTGGTAGGACTTAAGGACAGAATGGATCATTTACCCTCACAGCTTTCAGGCGGTCAACAGCAAAGAGTTGCAATAGCAAGAGCTTTGGTAGGAAACCCATCAATTATACTTGCAGACGAACCGACAGGTGCACTGGATACAAAAACAGGCAATATGATAATGGAATTATTTATAGAATTAAATAAAAATAAAGGCATGACAATAGTACAAGTTACTCACGAGGAAGATATTGCAGAGTATGGAAACAGAATAATCAGATTAGTCGACGGCGAAATAGTTTCTGACGTTAGACAATAGCAGGAGGGAAAATATGGTTAAGAAGGTATTATCAATAGCATTAGTTTTGGCAATAGTATTTGTGGGAGGATATTTTACGGCAAAGCAATTGGTTCCTACCTCAAATACAGCGGCGGAAGGACCAAAATATTCAACAAAAAAGGTAATCAGAGGAGATATAAAGCAAGGGGTAAATGTAACAGGTCAATTGAACGGCAATTGGGGAGGAGCAATTACAGCGCCGAAGCCTGAGGGAGTAACGGATTCAAACGGAGGCTCTGTATCGGTTACATATAAGGTTGAGGAAATCTTTGTAGAACCAAATGATATGGTAAAGAAGGGCAGCAATTTGGTTAGACTGTCTGCTGAGAACCTCGGAAATATTCTTGATGACTTAAACAGCGGAATAAATAAAAAGCATGATGAAATACAGGCAATCAATACTGAAATTAATTCAAAATTAAAAGCTCTCGGCAAGAAAATCAACAAGGATATAACCGGCGTAGATCAGGTCAATCCTTATGACGGAATTGTCATTACTGCTCCGATAAGAGGCAGATTGATAGATTTTAAGGTTGAAGAGGGAGAAAGAGTAGAAAATCCAAATATAGCTACTATCATAGACGACAGCAAGGTTAGAATATCTTTTAAGGTAAACACATATGAATATTCAAGCTTAAAGGTTGGTCAAAAGATTTTGCTTCAATACAGAAAGCTTTTGGAAAATGGAGGTTCCGTAACGGCTTTTGAAGGTTTTTATACCGGCAAAATAACAAAATTAAATTCTAATGCAGTGCCTAACAGCGATTCAGCCACATATATACATAACGGTGTAATAGAAGCCGATAATCCGGGACTGGTTCAAAAAGGTATGGTAACTTCAATATATACCGAGAGTGATGGATATCCGGTTACAGGACTGACATACAGAGGAAAGGTTGATTCCTTTGTCAACGAAAAAAGAGTATATTCAACTATTTATTCCGAAAGTGATAAAACTACTATAATAGCAACAGAAGTACCTGTAAGTGAAAATGAATTTGTTGAGGAAGGCGAAATATTAGTAAGAATCGCAGGAAATGACGTAACCGATTCAATTCAGCAGGACATTGATGCAATAAAAGCTGAATATGATAAAATAAGAACTAAAGAGGAAGAAATACAGAACATTCAAAGAAAAATAGAAAAGGTTTCTGTATTGACATCAAAGCTGATGGTTACTGCTCCAATGGACGGAATGGTTTCATATGTTAATTACCGTGTCGGTGATACCATAACCGCTTCAGAATCAAGCGACCAATGGTCACTACAGCTTATGGATATGTACAATACGAATGAAATGAATGTTTACACTACAGTCAGCGATTTGGATGTATTATATATCAGTCAGGATGCTCCTGTAGAAATTACCGTAGATGCTCTGCCGGGCGAAAACTTTGTCGGTAAGGTTATGAATTTAAATCAATATACGGACAGAGACGGTAAAACAGTTTATAATGTTCAAATAAGCGTTGAAGGCAGAGAGGGCTTGAGACCGGGAATGAACACAAACTGCTTTATTAATTCAGGTGAAGCAAAGGGTACATTGCTTGTTCCGATAGAGGCGGTATTTGAAGAGGATAAAAAGCAAAAAGTTGAAATACTCAACAGCAACGGAGAAATTGAAGTAGCTGAAATTGAAGCAGGTTTGATGAACGACAAGTATGTCGAAGTCTTGAGCGGACTTGAGGAAGGACAGGATGTAGTTACAGGCAGTACTAAGGATTTAATGCCAAGCCAATCTGTACCTCAGAGCGACACGATAATACCGCCGGCGAATAATAAATCAACTAACCAATAAGGGAGGAGTTGACATGCAAAAAAAAGGAACGATAACGTCTCTCCTTGTCAGGTTGAAGTTTTCGGCAGAAATGGCTTTTAACGGTATAACTTCCAATTTATTAAGGACATTTCTCACGGTTCTCGGGATAGCTATCGGCGTAGCTGCTGTTGTCAGCTTAATGGGCATAGGAGAGGGAGCAAGAAAATCTATTGTGGCCCAGTTTGAAAGCTTAGGGCAGAATGTAATTGTTATCAAGTCAAATACTGAAAATGTAAGATTTGAGACAGACGAGGCAGAAGCCTTGCCGGAAAGAGTAACAGGCATTGAATATGCTACACCTGTTGTGAATAACTCTAAAACTAAAATCAGATGGAGAAGAGAGGAAAGTGAGCTGGATATAATCGGTGTAAACCAAAATTATCCTCAAATAAAGGATCATAATGTGGTTTCGGGAAACTTTTTTACAACATTACATGTAAAGCAAAGATCACCCGTGGCAGTTCTGGGATTTAACGTAGCAAACTCTCTTTTAAAGGGCAGAAGTCCTGTAGGACAAATAATCAAGGTTAACGGAATTAACTACAGAGTAATAGGTGTTCTGGTTGAAAAAGGCGAAGGTAAAGGAGACGGTATAGATAATAAAATAATTATTCCGTACACCTCTGCATTAAAAATAAAAGGCAAAAAAAATGTTGATGAAATATGGGCTAAATCAAATACCTCTGAGGATGCGGAGCTGGCAATGGTTCAGCTCGGAAGAATATATAACAGAAAGGTAGGGGTCGGAAAGAATATTGCTCCTACTAAGGAAGAAAATGGAGGCGGAGCAGAGCCCGGAGAAAGCAGTACAGGAGCAGCAGAATCAGAAGCTGTTCCGGTAAGTCCCGGCGAGGAACCGGTAAAGCCTGATGAAAATGAAGGAAATGAAGAAAACAACAAAAATGTTTTTAAAAAGGGTGAAGAGCCTCTGACGATAACGAGCTTGAACAACCTTGTTAAAGAAGCTGACCAGGCAAATCGTATCATGACTGTTTTGCTTGGAGGTATTGCCGCTGTTTCATTATTGGTCGGCGGTATAGGTATAATGAATATTATGCTTGTTGCGGTTACGGAAAGAACCAGTGAAATCGGAGTAAGAAGAGCCCTCGGTGCAAAGCAGGAGGACCTGCTGATACAATTTATGCTTGAAGCGATATATGTAAGCATAATCGGCTGCATTTTAGGAATTGTATTGGGTGCATGGGCAGTCAGCGTTGTAACAAAATATGGATTGAATGCGGTTATCAGTCTTCAGTCAATTAAAATAGCTATAGGAGTTGCATTGTCCTCGGGGTTATTGTTTGGTGTTTATCCTGCAATAAATGCATCCTCCCTGCCGCCGGTGGAAGCTTTAAAAAGATCATAAAATAATATAAAAGGGGTTTATAAAATACCCCTTTTATTAACGCAAAAAATAATTTATAATAAGTCATAATATATTACGGGAGGTTAATTATGTATTATGGTGAGATATATTTGAGAGTAATTTATTCCTTTTTAATATTTTTTGCTGTTATGATATTTAAAAATATTATAACAAAAATAATTATCGGGTTTTTAAAAAAAATATCCGAAAGATACAAGCTGAAGGGTATGGCTTTAACCGCCGATTCACTGGAAAAACCATTAAGAAACCTTTTTATATACACAGGAATTTATTGTGCGGCTATAATATTGCCATTAAGCGACGGAGCATCGTTATTTGCTTACAAAATATTCAGAACATGCATTATTATAACTGTAACTCAATGCTTACTTAATATAGTAACTGCTTACACAATAGTGATTAACAGCAATGTAATAGATCAGGCAGGAAAGCCGCCTGTTCTTAAAACGCTGTTTCCGATTTTACATAAAATTATAAAGGTATTGATTATAATTTTGGCGGTAGTAATAGTAGCTGCAGAATTCGATTTTAAGCAGCTTAACAGCATACTTGCCGGTATCGGTATAGGCGGTGCTGCTATTGCTCTGGCATCACAGGATTTAATTAAAAATTTCTTTGGCGGCTTTGTAGTTCTTACCGATAAATCCTTTAATGTGGGAGATTTTATTAATATTGATTCTTACGAAGGAATAGTAGAAGAACTTGGATTCAGAAGCACAAAGATAAGAACATTAGAGCAGGAGTTAATTGTAGTCCCGAATTCAAAATTTACGGATAAGGCTGTCATAAATTACACGAAAAGAAATATGAGAAGAGTCAGTTTCAGATTAGGAATTGCCTACAATACATCTTCGGAAAAATTGAAAGAGCTTTTAAACAATATCAGTGAAATGTTAAATTCTAACCTGATGGTTAAGGAAAATTCGGTTATAGTAAAATTTGACAGGTTTGGTCAGGACTCCTTGGAAGTTTTAATTCAATATATGATTAATACATCAGACTATGGATTGTATATGAGTATTAAGGATGAGATTAATTTTATGATATTGGAATTGTTTGAAAAAGAAAAAATATCTATAGCTTTCCCGAGTATGAGTATTTATATGGAAAAAAACAACATTAAGGATTAAATTTAATAATAAAAAAATTTAGGCCGGCCGGTCAAAATAATAACCGGTCGGCGTAAAGTATTTTATTATTTTATAAGCAATTCTTTGACCACTTTGAGACATTCATTGTTTTTATCCAAAATATCTCCGGTTCCCTGCATCAATCGGTTATTGCCGCCGCCCTTTAAATTCAATTTGACCTTACAGCTTTCAAAAATATATTTCAAATCATAATTTAAGTTTTCTGATTGCGCCAGACAAACAGAACATAAACCATCAGATTCACTTATTAAAACTGCAATAAAGTTTTTGTCTTCAACGGCTTTTGAAGAAATAAATCTCAGATCCTTAGGGTCAACATCATCAAGCTGTTGAAATAAGAAATGAATATCATTTATTATTTCTGCCGATTCCTTTAAATCCTTTACAATATAATCATTTATTTTATTTTTAAGATTGATAATATTTCTTTTCAAATCCTTATTTTCAGTTATTATCTTATCAAGGTTATCATAAATCATATCTGATCTGCAGGTCAACAGAGCTGAAAGCCTATTTATGTCATCATTCTTTAAAATATAGTCCTTTAAAGCCCTTTTTCCACATAAAAATTCAAGCCTTGTTCCTGTTTTGTATTTTTCTGATTTAACTATTTTTATAATACCTACTTCACCGGCGCTTTTTACATGAGTACCGCTGCAGGCAATTAAATCTCTGTCCTGTATTTCAATTATTCTGAGATAATCCAGTTTAAGAGGCGGTTTTCTCAGATTTAGGCTTATCGCTTCATCGTAAGGAAGGGTTCTGGCAGTAACGGTTGGATTTTCATATATTATCGAATTTGCATACAGCTCTGCATTTTTAATCATATCCTCCGTTAGACTGATATCCAGGTCAATTGTTGTATAATCTGAGCTTAAGTGAAAGCCGACGGTTTTGGCATTATACAAATCATCAAAAGCACATGATAATATATGCTGTCCGGTATGCTGCTGCATATAATCAAATCTGGTTACAAAATCAACAGATAAATTAACGATACCGCTTACCGGTTCAGAAATATAATGGATTATTTCATCATTATTTTCAATAACATTTAAAACCTTCAGTCCGTTCAGTGTTCCTTCATCCTTTGGCTGTCCTCCTGACATATGCGGGTAAAATATCGTATTGTCAAGTATTACCTCATAGGTATCATTTGTTTTATTACAGTTTAATACCTTCGCTTTTAAATCAGTCAGGTAAGAATTTTCCTGATATATTTTTTTGCTTGAATTCATTTTGCATCTCCTGTAAATAATATATTTTAACAAGAATATGTAATACTCTTAAATAAACAAAATTATTATATCATAAATTAAGAATAATAAAATATATATATTTACTTTATGATACAAATCTAGTAAAATCAATTAAAGGAGGGGAAATAAATATGAAGTGCCCTAAGTGCAGCTACTATGAAAGTAAAGTAATAGATACCAGACCAACTGATGACGGAATAAAAATAAGACGCAGAAGAGAATGCATCGAATGCGGACATAGATTTACAACATATGAAAAGGTAGAGGAAACTCAAATTGTCGTAGTTAAAAGAGATGGTACTCGTCAAGGCTATAATAGGGATAAAATCATCAACGGACTTATCAGAGCCTGTGACAAAAGATCGGTTACATTAAACCAAATAGAAAATATTGCCGATAAGGTTGAGAAGCAGCTGTATAACACATTTCAAAATGAAGTTTCCACAGAGACTATAGGTGAAATGGTTATGAATGAACTGCAAAATGTAGATGATGTGGCATATGTAAGATTTGCTTCTGTTTATAGAAAATTTAAAGACATTAATACATTCATGGATGAATTAAAAAAAATACTTGACGAAAGAAAGAAATAAAAAACAGGTTACATTTAAAGAAAGAGGTTGCTATGTATATAAATAAAGATGTATTAAATATAACAAATGGGACTATTCATAAGCTAGATACAGAATTTGGCATGATGAGCATAGAGAGAATAGAAGCAGGCAAGCTTAAGCTTATATCCGGTAAGATAATTGCTACCGATCCGATATTGATGTATGACGATCAAAGCTATTCAAAAAGTGTTACCCCGGCTACATATCCGGTTTATATTTATAACGGGAAAACAGACAAAAGAAAATCTCAAACGATTCTGGCGGAGATTAGATTTAATGACAATGTTCCTGTTAAATGGGAAATGGCATTGTTTAAGGGAGAAAACGCAAGCAGCTTTGCCAATGATGAATTTATGGGATATGAAGTTGAAAATGGCCTTGGTTGTTTTATGGATGAAAAGGTTATGGATATTTTGGATGTTATGGATGATAAGGAATTGGAAGCGTATGAAAAAAATATAAAGGTTAAAATCAGAAACAGCACTGATTCAACTGCTGATATTGTAATTGATAAAAAGACCGGGAGCAATATTATAGTATTTACAACAGGATGGAATAACGGTGTGTTTCCCACTTATTACGGATTAGATAATCAAAATAAATTAGTCAGACTCGTAACTGATTTTATGGTCATAGAAGCATAATGAAAAATAATAACAATAATAAAAACAAAAGAACAATAATTATCTAAAAAGGCAATACATAAATATATTTCAATGTATTTATATATTGCCTGCCATAGAGTATTACATCCATTTCTTTTTCTTAAAAATCATTAAACAGAATATAATTACTGTAACACTCAAAATAATCACATATATATAGCCATATTGCCAGTGAAGCTCCGGCATAACTGTAAAATTCATTCCATACCAGCCTACGATTAGTGTTAAGGGTAAAAAAATTGCAGTAATAACAGTAAATATTTTCATTATATTGTTTGCATTGATGTCTATTTGAGCCTGATATGATTCTCGTATTTGAGTTACATAATCTCTTAAATTTCCTACCTTTCTGTTTAATCGTTCAATCCTGTTAAATAATATGGTAAAGTAAGGTGCAGATCGTTTTTCCAGCAAATTATTTTCATTTTCATTTAAATCCTCTATTATATCAAGTAACGGTTCATAATGTTTTTTTAATATCAACAGCCTCTTTTTTAAAGAAACAATATCGTGGATATAATCCTTTGTTTTACCCTGTATAACGTCCTCCTCAACCTCGGCTATTTCCGACTCAAGCTTTGATAAAACATTATTATCCTTTACAGTAAGCTTATCAAAAAGGATATATAATATTTTATCGGGATTTAAGCTTGAAATTCCTTTTGAAGAAATCTCGTTTTTTATTTCCGTGAAAATATTTATATAGTTTTTAGAAACGAAGATAAGATATTTTTTTGTTAAATAAAAATTCAACTCATTAATTGTTGACAAATCCTCACTGTCCTCAATAACATTTATTATTCCGAAGCTGTAATTTTCATATATTTCTATTTTAGGTGTATCCTCGTTATACATACAGTCATTAAGAGTTTGATAATTAAAGTTAAAAAAATCAATTTTTTCCTTCAGCTCATCAGGAGTCATGATTATCAGAAATTTATCAGTATCATTCTCCGATGAACGCTCAAAATCAGTTTCTGCTAATTTATCACAGGCTATTAAGTAAGTTTCCATATAAGCACCTCGAAATTTTATTTATTTTGGACTGCTGCAATTTACCTCATTGATATTAATAAGCTATAATTAAGTTTATTATAAGGCAGATATATTATAATCAGTTTACCACTTTATTATAATATGTAAATAAAAAAGTTTCAAAATTTTAATATATTGTCATAGCTGGCAGATTTTGTGGAAATTAGTAGAAAAATATTTTAAAATAGCTTATACAAACTTGAAAAAAAAATAAATAAATGGTAGAATAATTTGTCCTGCCGAATTAAAATATATATGGTATGATTAAAGTAAGCTCCCATAAAGGTATATTATGAAAAAAAAGATAAATAAATTTGATATCAGCTTAATATTTGTCATAATAATTGTAAATTGCTTTCTGATATACTATAATAGTAAAAATATTTCCTATTCTGAAAACAATGAAGCATTAATTTATTCTGACAAAAAACTTATCGGTCAGTATATTTTAAAAAAGGATTATGAAAATGAATTTACGGTCAGGACGGAAAAAGGATATAATACAATAGTAATTAAAAACAATAATATATGGATAAAGGACACTGACTGTCCCGATAAATATTGTCAGCAGCAAGGAAAAATCGGCGGCAGCGGACAAGTGATAGTATGCCTGCCCAATAGACTTTTAATTAAAATTGTAGGAAACCATAAGGACAATGAAATAGATTTTATAGCACATTAAAAGAAATGAGAAGCATATGAGCAGTCTAAAACGATATATTTTTTTGTCACTGCTGACAGCGGGGGCAATGATACTTAGCATAATAGAAGGTATGATACCACTTCCGTTTATTGCTCCGGGCGCAAAGCTGGGGCTGACAAATATAGTTACACTTACGGTTATTGTGATATTTGGCTTTAAGGATGCCATGCTTGTAACAATATTGAGATGCATACTCTTAATGATTGTAGCAGGAAATCCGATAAGCTTTACATATAGTATTATCAGCGGCGCATTGAGTGTAGCGGCTATGTTCTTGAGTTTAAAGTATTTCGGCAAATATTTCAGCTTGATCGGTATAAGCGTAATAGGTGCCCTGACACACAATGCATCTCAAATTACCGTTGCGGCTGTAATGTTTGAAAATATAATGATGTTCACTTATCTGCCGATACTGTCTTTAATGAGTATTTTTACCGGCTGCTTTGTAGGCTATACCTCTATTTTTGCTTCGGATAATTTAAATAAAAATTTGCTCCATATGAGTTAGCTTTAATGTAAAATATTATATTTACCGGAGAGGTTAATAATGAAAAAGGGTAATACTGTTTATTTGATAGTTCTTATATTTATAGGTTCAATTATAGGAGGTTTAATAGGCAAGGCATTTTCCAAAGCTTTACCTGCATTAAACTATGGTGATTCCATTGGCTTCGGACCTGCAACCTTGGATTTGAATATAGTAAATTTTACCTTTGGTTTTAATGCAAATCTGACAGTAGCAGGAATAATAGGAATTATTATTGCAATAATAGCTTATAGAAAGCTTTAGGCAGGTAAAATATGAAAAAAATAATATTGGCTTCCAATTCACCGAGAAGAATTGAGATGTTAAGTAAATACTGTGAAAATATAATGATAAACGCACCTGCTATAGAGGAAGCAGTAAATCAAAATGACAAGCCTCAAACTACCGTAATGAAATTAGCTCTCCAAAAAGCATATGCAGCTGTGAGTAAATGCGAAGAACAGGGATTAATAATAGCTGCCGATACAATTGTATATTTGGATAAAGTATTGGGTAAGCCGTATGACTACAATGACGCTTACAATATGATAAAATCATTGTCCGGTAAAAGCCATAAGGTTTATACAGGAATATGTATTTGGGATACGGTTACAAATAAAAAATCAGTAGATTATGAGGAAACCACAGTAGTATTTAATGATTTAGAGGATGATGAAATCATTAGTTATTTAAAGACTGAAGAATACAGGGATAAAGCAGGGAGCTACGGTATACAGAGCTATGGTGAGCTGTTGGTAGAAAAAATAGATGGTTGCTATAATAATGTTAAAGGATTGCCATTAAATAAGCTGAATTATTTATTAAAAAAACACTTTTCAACAAAATTACTTTAGAATCATTTGAATAAAGGCAGAATTATATTCTATTAACTGATATTGCTATGATAATTCATTTAAAATTGCATATTGGAGGATAATATGGACAATAATAATTATACCATAAAATCAATACCGAAGGATGACAGACCTCAGGAGAAGCTTTTAAAATACGGAGCAAACAGTTTGTCTAATTCAGAATTAATTGCAATTATTTTAAGAACAGGAAGCAAGGACGAAAATGTAATTATGTTATCACAAAGGATTTTGAAGGAAGATGGAATAGGGTTAAGGAATATAGCTGAAGGAACACTTGAAAAATTTAAGAGCTTTAAAGGAATCAGCGATGCTAAAGCATCTCAGCTTTTAGCATTGTCGGAGCTAAGCAAAAGAATAAGTACGCTAAAAACAGAAAGAATAAAAATATCATCGCCAAACGATGCGGCTGTAGTAATGATGGAGGAAATGCGGTATTATAAAAAGGAGTATTTTAAAATAATACTTCTCGATACTAAAAATAATATATTAAAGGTTTCCGAAATATCCGTAGGCAGCTTAAACAGTTCAATTGTACATCCGAGAGAGGTATTTGCAGAAGCAATAGTTAATTCCTCCTCATCGATAATTCTTGTACATAATCACCCAAGCGGAGAGCCTGAACCGAGCAATGAGGATATTGCACTTACAAACAGACTTGCAGAATGCGGTAAAATAATCGGAATAAAAATAATTGATCACATTATAATCGGAGATGGAATATTTTATAGCTTTAAAGAAGAAGGCTTAATATAATAGTTTGTGCAAATAGCACTGAAAGGATAATTAAATATGGGATTTTTTGATTTTTTTACACAAAATATAGGAATAGATTTAGGAACATCAAATACATTGGTTTATTTAAACGGCAAAGGAATTATTGTCAATGAGCCCTCTGTTGTTGCAATAAAATCAAGTACAAATACGGTATGTGCCGTAGGAGAGGATGCCAAGGCGATGCTTGACAGAACTCCAAAAACAATAAATGCAATAAGACCGTTGCAAAACGGGGTTATTGCAGATTTTGAAATTACCAGAGCAATGATTAAATATTTTATTAATAAGGCTTTAAGTCACAGAAGATTTACGAAGTCTAATATTGTAATATGCGTCCCGGTAGGCGTGACTTCTATAGAAAGAAGAGCAGTTGAGGAGGTAGCATACGATGCAGGTGCAAGAAAGGTAAAGCTTGTAGAAGAACCAATGGCTGCGGCTATCGGAGCAGGACTTCCCGTGCAGGAGCCGGTCGGTAATATGATTATAGATATAGGCGGAGGAACCACAGAAATTGCAATTATATCACTTGGCGGCATAGTAGTAAGCGATTCTTTGAGGATTGCCGGTGATGACATGGATACGAATATAAAAGATTATATTAAAATGAAATACAAAATGGATATAGGACTGGTTACGGCAGAAAAAATAAAAAAGGTTTTGGGCAATGCAAGTGATAACTATTACAATAAAAAAATTAAGCCTGAAAATAAACCTGAAAATAAGGAGTTAACCGCAGAAGCAGCTTCAGAAGATAAAAAGGATTATTCAGCTTACGACAGTTATCAAAAAACAATGGAAATAAGAGGCAGAGACATAGTATCGGGTCTGCCGTTGAGTATGGATATTACAAGTGATGAAATCAGAGAATCAATACTTGAAACAATAAATAATATAGTTAATGCAATCAGGAGAGTACTTGAGAAAACTCCTCCCGAGCTGGCAGCAGATTTATATTCTAACGGTATTTATTTGACAGGGGGCGGAGCGCTGTTAAAAGGTTTGGATATTTATATAGAGGAACAAACGGGATTAAAGGTTCATGTAGCTGACAACCCATTGAATTGTGTTGTGCTTGGAGCCGGTAAAATTTGTGAAAATATGTAGACAGTGGAGTAAAAATGAATTTTATAAACAAGCATTATAAAAGAGTTTTGTTTATTATAACGGTTTTTATTTTAATTATATTAATCGGTCTCACATCAGTTGGAAAAATAAATAATTCAAATGGTGGTTTTTTTGGTAACCTTATTTCCGGCTTACAGAAAGTGACCTATAACATAGGACAAACATTGGCCAATTCATTTTATTCCGTTCACGGAATAGTTAAAATGAAGGAAGAAAATATTTTACTTACAGAAACAAATCTATGAAAAAAAAATAAACCAAAAACATAT
>DAIUCB010000020.1:0-18592 GCA_036846385.1 Bacillota bacterium
AAATTAATGTTTAGAACACTTAAAAAGTAGTTCTAAACATATTATACGAGGAGAACAGCAATGAAAGAAACGGGTATTTTCAATTGGTTCGGATATATTCAGCCCTTTGAGGAGCGTATCGAGTTGATAAAAAAGGCCGGCTATGATTATATTATGCTTTGGTGGGAGGATGAAACATATCCGAGACATATCGACAGGAGAAGGCTAATAACTATAGTTAATGAATATAATTTAAAGCCGGAAAATGTTCATTTGCCCTTTGAGGATACAAATCTGTTATGGAGTGAGGATAAATGCAGTAGAGACATACATTCATCCAAAATAATAAAGCAGCTTGCTGAATGTAAAAACAGCGGAGCCGAAACGATTGTAATGCATACCGTTCATGGAGCAAATATGACTCTAGACTATAGCTCCGGATATGATTCCTTCAGTAAAATTGTAAAGGCTGCCGAGGAACTTAAACTCAGATTAGCCTTTGAAAATACTCAAATGTTTAATTATACGGATTTTTTGCTAAAGGAATTTGAATCTCCCTATGTTGGCTTCTGCTATGATTCCTCTCATGATTTTGTCAACGGTCAAAGCTGTGGAGCAATATTGGAAAAGTGGAGCCATAAGCTTTTTTCAGTTCATCTGTCAGATAATGACGGTATTTGCGACAGACATTGGATACCGGGCAAGGGTCATGTAAACTGGAAAAAAATAATTGATATTATAGAAACAACAGAGTGCAAAAGCTTTTCTATGGAAGCATATCCATATGAAGAAGAAAAAAGCTTAGCACCTTATGAATTTTTATTGAAGGCAAGGCAGCATTTATTAAAAAAGCTTAATGGCTAAACAAATAAACATGTATATTAGCAAATAATACTCAGCCTCCGAGATTCAATGAGCTGAACTCATATAAATAGGCAAATGCGGCAATCTAGGATTGTAGTTAGTCTCGGGAACCTCGTAGTATTAATATAAACGAAAGCTCGCACAACAATCGGCTGCAGCGAGCTTTGCTTATTTAACAGCCACAACAAGTTTTTTCTATTGAAATAATTGAATTATCAATATATAATATAATTCATCATCAACGAAAGAGGTTATATTAAAATGGTTTCTACCAGATGGGTTCAAGGTGTTGAAAATAAAAGCTTATATTTTGAAATACGAAAAAAGGTTTTTTGTGATGAATTAAAGGCAGATGAAAATACCTTGTCTGACATATACGATCAATTTGCCTTTAATGTAGTAATTTGCGATGATAATGTGCCGGTTGGAACAGGCAGGCTATCGTTTAAGGATAACAAATATTTTCTAGACAAAATTTGTGTAATCAAGGAATTCAGAGGGAACGGCTATGGAGAATTGATTGTCAGAATGCTTGTGAGGAAGGCAGTTAACATAGGTGCAGAAAAAACCTATGCCGCAGCAGATAAGGAAAGTAAGATAATATTTGAAAAGGCCGGCTTTAATGAAATAAATACATATGATAACGGTGAAGTCTTAATGATGAAAACAGGAGATGTCGGAGGACACTGCTGTTAAATAAAAATGAAATTCGGAGGATAATTAAATGAATTACAAAAAATTAGCAGATATGCTTTTTCCTAATATAAATACAACCATTTCTTATTATGAAGAAAAAGTATTTCCTATCAGAAATCTAAAAACCGGTGCAAAGGTAACAAGGTTGGGACCAAGCCCTACCGGCTTTATACATTTGGGTAATCTTTACGGAGCTTTCGTTGACGAACGATTGGCACATCAAAGCGAGGGCGTATTTATGCTTCGTATTGAGGATACAGATGAAAAACGCAAGGTTGAAGGAGCCGTTGAAACAATTATATCATCACTGAAATACTTTGGACTTAATTTCGATGAGGGTGCAACCATTGACGGTGAAAAAGGCAGCTACGGTCCGTATTTTCAAAGTAACCGAGTAGAAATATACCAATGTGTTGCAAAATACATGATTGAGCAGGGCAGAGCATATCCTTGCTTCTGTACAGAGGAGGAATTGGAAGAGGTAAGAAAGCTGCAGGAGGCAGAGTCAGTTAACACAGGCTATTACGGTAAATGGGCAAAGGACAGAGATATTACTGTAGAAGAGGTTCAAGCTCATCTTGACAATAATGACAGCTTTGTTATCAGATTTAAATCCAACGGAACAACAGAAGGAATCTTTGAAATAGAGGATGCTATAAGAGGAAAGCTTCAAATACATGAAAATTATCAGGATGCTGTTATTTTAAAAACGAACGGAATACCGACATATCATTTCGCACATGTGGTAGATGACCATTTTATGAGAGTAACACATGTTGTGAGAGGAGAAGAATGGCTTTCAACATTGCCTATACATTATGAAATATTTAAAACCCTAGGCTGGGATACTCCGATTTACTGCCATACAGCTCATTTGATGAAAATGGACAATGGCTCTAAGAGAAAGCTATCTAAAAGAAAGGATCCTGAATTGGGACTTGGGTACTATATGGATTTGGGCTATCATCCGGCTGCAGTCAGAGAATATTTGCTGACAATTTTAAATTCAAACTTTGAAGAATGGAGAATCAATAATCCGGATAGCAATATTGATGATTTTGAATTTACATTGGAAAAGATGAGCAATTCAGGAGCGTTGTTTGATTTAGACAAATTAAACAACATCAGCAAGGATATTTTAGTTAAGATTCCTGTAGAAGAAATATATGATTTTTTGATGAAATGGTCTATAGGACATAAAACTGAAATAATAGATATATTGAATAAAAATAAGTCGGAAGTAATGAAATTATTATCTGTAGGCAGAAGCGGAGATAAGCCGCGTAAGGATTTAATGTATTGTGAACAAATTTTTGAATTTATCAGCTATTTCTTTGATGAATATTTTGAAATAGCTGATAAATATCAGGATAACATAGACGAAGCAGAGGCTAAAAAATTGCTTCAAGCTTACTTAAATACATATAATCACAATGACAATCAAAGTGAATGGTTTGATAAAATAAGAATCATAGCTGAGGAAAACGGATATGCAGCTAAACCAAAGGATTATAAGAAAAATCCCGATATGTACAAAGGACATGTAGGAGATGTCAGCTCGGTAATACGAATTGCAATTATAGGTCGTGCAACCTCTCCGGATATATGGGAAATACAGCAAATCATGGGTGAAAAAAAGGTACGTGAAAGAATAGAAAAGCAATTAATATAATAAAAGTATGAATTATATGCTCTCCCTTATAGCAAACAGTAAAAATAATAAACATTGCTAACTGTAAGGAGGAGCATATTTATTTGGAAAGAAAAAATAAAACATTAACAGATTTAAATCTGTGAGTGCGGTGTTCCGGAAATTGTATTTTAATCTTGAGTAAAATGCTAAATTATGCTAAAATGACAAGTAACTACAATGGAGTTTATAAACCAGGAGGGTGAAGTGAAGAATTTAAAAAAAGATAAATTATATACATTGTTTTTAGTTTTTCTGGTATTATTAATCGATAAAATAAAGATGGGTAAATATATTATTGTTGTTATTGTTACAGCTAGTTTAATTTCAACACTTTATGAAATATATTTATTACTAATGAAAAATCCTAACTCTCTAAATAAATATTTTAAAAACAAATTAGATTCTATATATAAATATATTAATGATAAAGTAGTTGAAAACAAGGAATATTATATTTTAAAATCAGAAAAAGGATTCCTGATAATTAGTATAATGATAAGTTATCTAACAATTTTTGTGCCTAAAGTAAATATATATTATCTTATGGCAATACCGTACGTGCTTATAATTTTAAGTGTTTTTAATATTCTATCAATTTACATATATAATTCAAACATCAAATTACCGCATTCTTTAAAATTCATTACAAGAATTGCTGAAAAAAAATTACATGATGATGGGAAAGCTATTTATATAATTAATTTAGTTAAATATGCAGCCTTTGAGTTATTTTTAACTATTGTTTCAATTTTACGATTATTATAGAAAAATAATCTCCATGTCAATTGACACTAACAAATAATGAACTATTATAATCATAAGTATAGTAATTTAATACTAATTAGGCGTTGTCAATAAAGGGAGAATTAAAAAATAAAATTGGATGTACCTTTGTTTTAAGCAGTTGTTAGGATACATAAGGAACGGAGTTGCTGACATAAAGTATTTAAAAGTATTAACAGAGTACTACAATGCTCTTTCTTATAGCAGATAGATAATAGAAACAGTAAATATCGCCAGCTGTAATAAAGAGCATATTTATTTGGGAAGAAAAAATAATAAATGTCACAAATTCGGGAAATATTCTTGTTTTTATGATAAACTATTTAAAAATAGGTAAATAAAATGAGAAAAATTACTTTGCAAAGATTGTAAAATATGTAAAAAAAGTTTATAATATAAAAGAAAGGATTAATAATCTCAAGCGTATGTTCTCTGATGCTTAGCACATGAAAGATAAACTTAATAGTAAGTATACACTCAGGATTATCTGAAAATAATTAGTTTCTTCTGTTACAGTTGTCATTGATATAATTAAATTTTGTATTTCAATTCATATTATGGAGGTAAATTTTATGATGGATTCATCGATGTCTAGATGGTTTAGCAAAATTTTCAAAGATGCTGGTATTAAATCAATAAGAAGAAAAAGTGTACTTGTTTTACTGATTTCATTTGTAGCGATTAGCCTTATTACATCATGTAACCAGAAAAAAGAAACGGGATACTTCAATCAAGCTCCTCCCGAAAATAATGTGGTAAAATTCGCATCCGGAATTGTTTCCTTGCCTGATAGAGGAGAATATAATATTTCTTTTTCGAAAGGCGGGGATAAATGCTATTTCGATGGGTATAGCGGAAGTAGTTCAGGAAACCCATCAAAAATCTATTATGCTGAGCTTGTCGGTAAATCATGGTCTGAGCCTGTTGAAATCCCCTCTTTAAAAAACCAAAATTTCGCATTTTATGGCTTATCCGCAGATGAAAATAGTATTTATTTAGGCAAAGATAATAAAATTTGGGAATCAAGACTAACAAATGGGATATGGGGGAAACCAGAACTCCTTCCTGAACCAATTAATTCAACCTTTGGAAACTATGGTTCATCGGAAACCAGCGACGGAGTTATTTACTTTTTTTCAAACCGCCCAGAAGGTACAGGCAAAACGCTTGAAGTATGGCGTTTTTTGCCAGTTTCAGGCACAGTAGAAAACCTCGGAGCTATCATTAATGCTAATATAAGAAATATTACTCCATGCATTGCTTTAGACGGATCATATATTATCTATTCTCAATCAGATACAAATTATGAGTATCTTTACATTAGCTTTAATAAAGGTAATAACGAGTGGTCCGAACCTATAAATATGGATGAGAGTGGTATAAAAATTAATATTGGCACATATCAAAACAGTCCTTCACTTTCTCACGATGGCAAGTATCTATTCTTCAATTCACATAATTCAGATGACGAAAGATTATCTGATATATACTGGGTAAGCACAGAAGTAATTGATAGTTTAAGATTAAAAGTTTTAGGAAAGTAGAACAAGCATTTATTATTCAACCACATTAAAGGTAAAAATTATGAAATTAAAAAATAATGAATGGAAGTTTATTACTGTTTCTTGCATTATATTCATTTGTTCTTTGCCAATTTTAGTCTTTGCTAAAAATATCCTTTTCCCTATAGCAGTTGAGCAGAACGGAAAAAATAATAAGAAAATAGCATCAATGGAAATTATTGTAGATGAGAAGCTTATCGAATATATAGAGCTGTACCCTTATGCTGAATATACAGCAGGCGTGAAGGTTGTATATGATGATATGTCACAAGATATCCTCGATCCATCATCTGTAAAATGGATTTCAAGTAATGATAAGGTGTTGATTGCTAAAGAAAACGGAGCCCTTAAACCAACAGGTATTGGTCAAGCAACTATAACGGTTGAATATGAAGAATTTAAGGCGGAAAAAACAATATCTGTAAAAGAAGGTAAGATAGTATCTATGAACTGTGAACCACAGCAGATTTTTCTGGTACACAATAGTAAAAAGAATTTACCATATCAAAGAGCCTCAATTTTACTAAACGCAACCAATGGTATTTCTTTTGATATATCAGAATCAAGTAATTTAAAAGCGACTATTGGTGATAACTTGATAGCAAAATACGAAAATGGAATAGTATTTCCTAAAAGTATCGGAGCATCGAAAATTAACTATTATTATGATAAATTTAGTACTGAAGCATCGATTATTGTTGTCGATGAAAAAAGCTTGAACATTATTCCGGAGAACAAAGAGATTTTTGTCCCTCTTGGAGAAACAACTACGTTATCAATATTTGCGGAATCAGATGGGGTAAAATTCGATATAACCAAACTTGTGTCGTGGAGTGTTTCTGATGATAAAATAATTGAAGCTGTTGATGGTTTTGTGACAGGTATTAATGAAGGCAATGCAGTAATATTGGTAAGCTTTGCTGAAAAGACCGAGAAAATAGCAGTCACTGTAAAGAAAGTTGAGAAAAATACAGCAATTACATTGTTTCCGTAGTGAAAAGTTCAATTGATATAAAAGTTGGAAATCCTGTATGGTAAGATATAAGTCTAACAGCAATATAGAAGACTTAATCAAAGGATGAAGAGGTAAATGATATCTTATTAGAGTGTAAAAAGACTTTAATAAGATATCATTATTACAAATTATGTTAAATAAAAGGAATACAAATATTGACAATAACAAATAACGAAGTATAATTATTATAAACATGGGTATAATAATCATAAGTATAATAATTTAATATTAAGTTGGGGGTCAATATGTTTGTAGGTAGAGAGAAAGAGCTTGCATCTTTAAATAAATTATATTTAGAGAAAACTTTTCAAATGGTTGTTATGTACGGAAGGCGAAGAATAGGAAAGACTACTCTTATTTCAGAGTTTATTTCAGATAAACCGGCAATATTTTTTACAGCACAAGAGGTAAACGATACTTTAAATTTGATTCAGTTTTCTAAAAAGGTTTACAGTTTTTTTGATATACCGGAAACCGTAGGAACGTTTGGTAACTGGAATGACGCTTTTCTATTTTTAGCAGAAAAGGCAAAGCAAAATCAATTTATATTAGCATTTGATGAATTTCCTTACGCTGCATCAGCAAATCGCTCCCTAAAATCTATACTGCAAACGGCTATTGATCATGAATTTAAAAATACCGGATTGTTCCTAATTCTGTGCGGAAGTCATATAGGATTTATGGAAAATGAAGTATTAGGTTATAAAAGCCCTTTGTTTGGCAGACGTACAGCACAGATAAATTTGGAAAGCTTTGATTATTATGATTCTAGCAAAATGCTTGAAGGTTTTAGTAATGAAGACAAAATAAAAATATACGCTTGTGTTGGCGGAACACCCCATTACTTGTCTCAAATAAAGTCAAACGAAACCTTTGAAGAGAATATTAAACGTTTGTTTTTTGATATATCAGGCTATTTATACAATGAGCCTATGATGCTGTTTCAACAGGAACTTAGGGAGCCGGCGATGTATAATTCTATTGTTGCTACAATAGCATCCGGAGCTTCCCGCCTTAATGAAATTTCTACAAAAATAAATGAAGATAGCACTAAGGTTGGCAAATACCTCCAAACCCTTATAAATCTTCAAATTGTGCAGAAAGTATATCCTTTTGGTGAAAACCCGCAAAACAGCCGCAAAGGAATATATCGTGTTGCAGACAATTGTTACGACTTCTGGTATCACTTTGTATTTCCAAACAGACCGGAAATTGAAGGTGGTAGCGGAGATCTGATTGCTGATTATGAGGTGTTTGGAGAAAAATTATCTTCTTACATCGGAAGACCACCCTTTGAAGCCATTTGCTTACAATACTTGCAACGATTAAACAGAAATAAAAAACTTCCATTTACGGCAACTTCCTTTGGTTCATGGTGGGGAACTGATCCAAAAGAAAAGGTTCAGGCTGATTTCGATGTGGTAGCGGCAAATCGCACAGACAAGAAGATTATTTTAGGCGAATGCAAATGGAAAAACAGCTTGAATGATGTCGCGGAAATTCAAAAGCTCATGGCAAAAGAGCATTTATTGAAGGAATACAAAGAACGTTATTATTATCTTTTTTCAAAGATAGCTTTTGCCAAAGAAGCTCGGCAGTTGGAAAACCAAAATATAAAATTAGTTACAACAGATATGCTGTTTGAATTATAGTAGATTAATAATTTTGAAAAGATAAATTATCAGCGGTAATAGAATCTTCGAGAGAGAATTACTTAAAAAAATAAAATTGGATGCCCCTTTGTTTTAAGCAGTTATTTTAAACTGGTTTAAGGATTATAAAACATGAGAAACATCCGCTTTGCAGAAACGAAGCAGACTTTATTGAAATAAAAAATATAATCAGTAAATTAGATGCAGACAAAGTTGTTTTTATTCACATTGAAGAAGATATTTTGAGTATTACGATTTAATAGCAGAATAACACCGTGGTGGTGCGGAGGTAACAATGAAAAAGGATGCGACATCAATTGGAATTATAGGGGGGATACCTGACGATGCAATTATTAAGAGGTTAGAAAAAGAATGGGGAGAACCTA
Source organism: Bacillota bacterium (assembly GCA_036846385.1). Classification (GTDB taxonomy): domain Bacteria; phylum Bacillota; class Clostridia; order Tissierellales; family Sedimentibacteraceae; genus Sedimentibacter. The sequence continues at coordinate 8,631 of DAIUCB010000020.1, forward strand.
TTAAAAAGATTGAAAAAAAAGGTAAAACTATTTTGCTTGTTGGCAGAGAATTTTTTAAAAAGAAAATTGTAATACCGATTAAAAAATAACCCTTAATGTACATTCTTATGTTACACATCAGTAAAAATATAAAAATTTTCATGTCTAAAGAACATGTCTATGGTACGGGGTTATTTTCATTCTGCAACATCCATTTAAGCATTTACATGTTGAAACTTACAAAATTAATTCATTTATCTACGCTATAACTTTTTTTATTAGAGAGTAGGTATCACTATGCTTATTTCAGGCTTTTTTAACAAGATAATTTTTTTCACACTTCTTGCTGCAGTATTGTTTATTGTTGTTGTGATATTAGTGCTAAAATATATTTCAATAAAAACCATATTATATACAGATTCATGGACCTGATATTAAATGTCCCTTACTATAAAAATGTTTTGATATAAGCAATATTGAAATAAAAATTACACCGGCTGATATCATCCACAATATTGGTATTGATATATAATTTATTATAATGCTATTTATAAAAGACCCTGTTAATCCGCCTAATTGTAGTATTAAAGAGTTTAATGACAATACGGAGGCTCTTATTTCGCCGGGAGTTTCGCTGTTTAATATAACATTTTCAGGAATATTTGACATTCCTAAAAATAAATATATTAAAGAATAAAATACAATAAATGTAAAAGCATTTATTTGAAGAGATGCAAATATTAATGATAATACAAGTACAGAGCGAAGGATTAAATAGAATTTTTTCAAGCCTAATTTATATTTTTCAATTAATTTTTCTGATATAATGCTTCCAAATATACTTGATGCAAAATATAAAAATGATATAACTCCAAGTAGCCAATACATGCTGTTATCAGGCAGAAGTGCAGTAAAATGAGGTTGCCAATATGTTTCTATAGTTAATAAGAAGAATCCGGTTGAAAAAGTAGAAATAAAAATATACTTTATTATTTCATTTTTCATGATTATAAATGAACTGACTTTCATATGATTTTTTAATGATATATGTTTTTTTATTTCTGAATTAGTGTTTTCTGTAATAAAAATAACAGATAATAACAAAACTATGATAATAAAAAATATTTCAATAATTAAGTTTAAATCATAAATTCCGAGTGATTGATTTAAACTTGATGAGAACATAGGCAATAAACCTCCGGTCAATGCACCTAATGATAGACCTAATGAATCTAAAACGGATAGGCGAGCAGTGACTTTATGTAACTTATCCATACCAAATGTTTCAATATACGAATCTATAAACAATGCGTCAAATGAACCGGAAGAAAGGGCTCTACTGGCTCCGTAAAATATTTTACCAATGCACAGGAATATCATACCATGACCTATAAGAATAACCGAATATCCTATAAGTGAAACAATTAAAGAAAGACAAAATATTTTTTTCCTGCCTATAACATCGGCTAATATTCCTGTAGGCAGTTCCAATACTACTACTGTTAAAGAATATATCCCGGCAATTATAGATATATTGCTCAAAGTTGCACCTTTGTCAATAAGTAATAGACTTAAAACAGGTACGAGAAGGCCAATTGAAAATGACCTAAGGAAGACTATTAAGGAATATAATTTTATCCTCATATATTTACTCCTTCATCTGATTTTCTATTAAATCTGCTCTGTATGCTATTAAAGAATATTCAAAGGGGTGAGAAGCTTCAGTTGATTTAGAATGGCTGTTAATGAAATTATTTACCATATCATACAATTCATTTGCTTCATTTTGAGTTAAATGAACAACGCCTGATAATATATCAGCTAATTTATTACCTTTATTAAATTCTTCTGATAGATGATTTCTTTTATATTCTATTAGATTTTGAAAACCATTATATGTTTCATAAATCATATTTTTTGCTAAAATATCACGTTCTTCTGAAAGTTCATCATTTATATTTTGCCCCAGGCTGATTGTTTTGTCAGTTATAGTTAAATACTTTGCAGTTATACCATTTATAATTTCACAGTGGTCGGTTTCAATTATCCCTAATTGCTCTAATTGTTTTATATGATGACGAGCAGATGAAGGTGTTATATTTAGTCGATCTGCAATATATTTTGATGTTACAGGTTTACCTTCAACACGCATAAATTTTATTATTTTTTGCCTAATAGGTGACATTACAACTTTAAGATCCTTATCTGATGTAATTATTATTTTATCATTTACCATAAAAAAACCTCCTAATTAACGTTACAATAATTATAACATTACATAAATTGTTATGTCAAGTTAAAAATAAACATTTTGAGTTCGGTGTTTTTGGTAATTTATAGATGACATAGGATAGTTAAAATAGTGGTAGAGCGTTAGGTTAAAACAATTAATATTATCGGAATTTAAGAATATAAAGGTAAAGAGGTTAATATTACTGGTACATTAATAAGGAGAGGCAATTCCGATGGAGCTAATTCCATCGGAATGTTTGCTATGGATTTAAGCTTAAACTGCTAGAAAATTAATCTATATAAGTTTGCAGTGATAAAACATACAACAAAGGCTACAGCTGTAGGTATTAAAAACGATGCTATGGTCCATTTGAGGCTACCCGTTTCTTTTTTTATGGTCCATAGTGTTGTAGAGCAGGGCCAGTGTAAAAGGCTGAACAACATGACGTTCAGTGCTGTTAAATAGGTCCAGCCGTTGTTAATAAGAACTTCTTTTAAAAATTCAATACTTTCAAAATCAGTTAGAGTACCTGTAGATAAATATCCCATCAGTAATACAGGCAGAACAATTTCATTGGCAGGAAGCCCTACTATAAATGCCATAAGAATAAATCCGTCTAATCCGATTAATTTAGCTAAAGGATCTAAAAAACTTGAAACATGAGTCAAAATACTTGCGTCTCCTACATTTATATTTGCCAGAATCCATGTTGCTGCGCCGGCAGGAGCTGCAACAAATATCGCACGACCTAGAACAAAAATTGTTCTGTCTATGAGGGAGGTATAAAGAATTCTGCCTATTTTAGGAGCTCTGTATGGCGGAAGCTCTAATGTAAAGGTAGATGGAATACCCTTCAATAGAGTTTTAGATAATAGGTATGATATTATTAAAGTAATACAAATTCCTATTATAACTGTTATTGTTATAAAAAGTGCAGATATCAGTCCGTTAGTATATGAATTGGATGATATTGCAAAGAATACAGAGGATATAGCTATAAGTGTCGGAAATCTTCCGTTGCAGGGAACAAAGTTGTTAGTAATTATTGCAATCATTCTTTCCCTCGGGGATTCAATAATCCTGCATCCTATTACACCTGCTGCATTACACCCGAAACCCATGCACATTGTGAGGCATTGTTTTCCGTGTGCACAGGCCCTTTTAAACATGTGGTCTAAATTAAATGCAACCCTCGGTAAGTATCCTAAGTCTTCAAGAAGTGTAAACATAGGGAAAAATATTGCCATAGGAGGAAGCATAACTGAAACTACCCATGCAAGAGTTCTATATAAGCCGTCCAGAAGTATGCCACGTATAGCATCCGGTACTCCCATAGCTATGAAATAAACTGTTAATTTATCCTGTATGCTAAATAAAATATCACTTAACATTTGTGAAGGGATATTTGCTCCCTGTATTGTTATCCAAAACACCAGTCCCAATAATGACAGCATTATCGGAATACCGAATATTTTTGAGGTAATAATATCGTCAATCCTTTTATCTATATTAGCTTTCTTTACGTCTTCTGTTACATATAATTGCTTTAATCTGTTGGCGTAATTATAATTTGTCTCAGAAATTTTTTCTCTGATAACTTTTTTGTCTATGCTTATATTTATATTATCTATCAATTCTCTAGCCTGAGCTTCATTTAGATGATTTTTAAGCTCATGAGAAAAGATACTTGTATCACTGTCTAAAAGCCTTAATGCAGTCCACCTGATATTTGAAATATTTAGATCCTTAAGAAGGGGAGTAAGGTATTCAATATTTTTTTCTATTTCCTCGTCGTACTTGATTATGTTTGGTTTATATTGCTTTTTGTTTACTGCTACCTCCTCTATTATTGTCTTTAAATCATTCATACCTACTCCGTTTCTTGCAGCAGTTAAAACTACAGGTATACCAAGCTGATCTTCAAGTCCTGCTTTATCTATGGTTATATTTTTCTTTTTAGCTTCATCGATTAAATTTATACATAGTATTACATTGTCAGTTATTTCTGATATTTGAAAAACAAGATTCAGGTTTCTCTCTAAACAGGTTGCATCTGCAACTACTACTACGGCATTATATTTCCCGTAGCAGACAAAATCCTTTGCAACCTCCTCATCTTTAGAAGAGGTAAATAGAGAATAGGCTCCGGGTAGGTCAACCATCAAATAATCCTCACCGTTATAGCTGTATTCACCTCTTGCAGTTACTACAGTTTTACCGGGCCAATTTCCGGTGTGCTGCCTTAGTCCGGTCAGATAGTTAAATACAGTGCTTTTGCCTGTGTTGGGGTTTCCTGCCAGTGCTATCACATATTTATTCTCATTCGTATTAATGTTGAAAACATCCTCTGTTTCATTTAAATATTGCTTAACATCATTCAAATTATCACCGCCATTCTACATTATCTCTATTAATCCGGATTCTTCTTTTCTGAGTGCAATCATTGCACCTCTTATCCTGAATACGGTGAGATTGTTTTTAGGACCACGCCTCAGAACCTCTATATCAGCCCCGCTTGTTACTCCAAGAGCAAGTAATCTTTCCTTCAATGAATCCTTTGCTTTGTTACTTTTTACCTTAACCATTTCACCTACATGTGCATCGGATAGTATTTTCATATATTACACTCCTATTATCATATTTTTATTTTTTTAGCATAATATTAGCTAAGCTATAAATTTTAGCCACAGCTAACAATTATGACCTATATTATGTCGTAATTTTTAAAATGACACATTTAGAGCAAAAAAATATAAAAATAAAATATTATGGGTGATTAAATGAATAACAGTGACTTTTACACATTTAGGGGCTATAGAATTAAGGACAAAAAAATGTTATCTCCATCTATGGAGGATTATATTGAAATGATTTACAGATTATCCTTTGAAAAGGACAATGTCAGAGTAAATGATTTATCTGATTCATTAAATGTACAGCCGCCATCTACAACAAAAATGATTAAAAGACTTTTCACGGAAGGGTATGTAAATTATGAAAAATATGGTTATGTCAACCTTACTGAAAAAGGAACTGAAGTAGGGAAATATTTATTGTTCAGACATAAAACTATATATAATTTTTTAGAGCTAATAGGAGTAAAAGAAAACTTGTTGGAACAAACAGAAAAAATTGAACATGCCATAAGTGAAGAAACCTTGGAAAAGATAAGTATCCTAATTGAGGTATTAGAAAAAAACAAAAGCGATTTATTGTTATAAAAATACACTAATCTGGAAATTGTATTTTTTACTTGCATCTATTTTTTAAAATTCATATTTTGCTTCAACTACGTAATTTAACAGGTATAAATAATGAAATAACGTTTGTTACAAAAATATAATTATAAAAATATTTATATTTACGCAAATTTTATATATAATAAATTTGTAAAAATTCCCCCTCTATTTATTATATATTTGTGTGTGAGCTAGGTAATACCTAGTTCTATTTTTTTTCTTACATTTTTTCAATAATTACTTTTCATTGGCATCAACGTCCTTTTTTCGTTCTGTAACCTCAAATTCGTTTGGTATATAAACCTTGCCGGGGTTATCCTTCTTGCTTTTTTTATATTTAAGCTTGTTTACTAAATTTTTGAACATATATAATCACCTGCCTTTTAATTAGCTTTTCATTTTTTATAAATAATATTATATCTCGTGCAAAATAAATAAAGATATTAAAATTAAAGCTGAATTTATTAACTTTATATTAAAAATTGAATAAGATAAGGTATGCTTTAAGGCACTTTTATTTTAACGGAGGTAAAGCTATGGATTATGTTTGCGAACTGAAAAATATCTCTAAAAGATTTCATACAGTAAACAATGAAACTAAAGCAATCGAAAATTTATCATTTAAGGTTAAAAAAGGCGAAATAGTTTCGATTGTAGGACCGTCAGGATGCGGAAAATCAACAGTGTTATCATTGCTTGCAGGCTTAATAAAGCCATCAGATGGAGAGGTAGTTGTTAACACTAAGCATATTGGTTTTATGTTTCAAAAGGATCAGTTGTATGAGTGGAGGAATGTATATAAAAATTGTATTCTTGGCTTAGAGATACAGCATAAAAACACAGAAGAAAATATAAATAAGGTCATAGAAAAATTAAAAGATTACGGATTGTATAACTTCAAGGACTATTATCCCAGTCAGCTTTCAGGAGGTATGAGGCAAAGAGCTGCTTTGGTGAGAACATTAGCCATAGAGCCTGAATTGCTGCTTCTTGATGAACCATTTTCGGCATTGGATTATCAAACGAGACTTTCGGTAGGAAATGAGGTAGGAGAAATTTTGCGAAAAGAAAAAATTTCCACTGTTTTAGTAACTCATGATATCCCCGAAGCAGTCAGCATTTCGGACAGAGTTATAGTCTTTACAGAGCGTCCTGCCAGGATTAAAAAGGAATATAATATAAAATTCAATTTGAGTGATGAAGAAAGAACTCCGATGAATTGCAGAAATACTCTGGAATTTGGAGGCTATTTCAGAGAGATATGGAGGGATTTAGATGCTGTTACTCAGAAGTAAAGTAGAGAAAAAAACCGGAGCTATAGAAACAGAAAATGAAAGTATTTCCAAGGAGCATAAAGCTTATTTACGATCTCTAAACAGAGAAAAAAGAATAATTAAATTAGCTCAATTCTTAATTTTGTTATTGTTTATTTCTATTTGGGAGATTACCGCCAGATATGGCATAATTGATACATTTTTGACCAGCAGTCCAAGAGCAATAGCTGAGCTTATATATAAATTTGCCAAGGACGGAAGCTTGTTCAAGCATTTATTGGTATCAACTCAGGAAACAATAGCAGGCTTTTTTCTGGGAACAATAGCAGGTCTGCTATTTGCTGTAATATTATGGTGGTCTGAAAAAACAGCAAAGATAGTAGATCCATATCTGGTTATCCTGAACAGTCTGCCTAAAACAGCATTAGCACCAATTATTATATTATGGGTAGGCATGGGCTTTACGGGTATTATTGTAACAGCTGCAACTATCTCTGTTATCGTGACAACAATAACAATATATACAGGATTTATGAGTATCGAAAATGATAAAATAATACTTTTAAAAACCTTTGGTGCCAACAAACTGCAAATTTTAAAGACAGTTGTTATTCCTGCTAATCTGCCTAACATCATGAGTGTAATAAAGGTTAATATAGGATTGTCTTGGATTGGAGTAATAGTAGGTGAATTTATAGTATCGAAGGCAGGTATCGGATATTTGATTTTGTATGGCAGTCAAGTATTTAAACTGGACTTAGTTATGATGAGTGTATTTGTTTTAGCTGTAGTTGCTGCATTGATGTATTTTTTGGCTGCATGGCTGGAGAAAAAAATAATTAAATATTAAATAATAATTGAGGCAAATGTCATAAATGATATTTGCCTCCTTTTGCGGTTGAAAAATTTATGTAGTGAAATAATTCAAGTTTTGCCAGAAAATTTTAAGTAAAAAGTGATAAAAATACATAGAATGAAAATTATTTTCATATAAATGAAGATTTGTATAAGCAACACATTTGAGAGAAATAAATAATTAGTATGTATTGAAATTAAAAGAAGTACACTGTGTTTCAATATGTAATACTATAATAATAGATTTTACTTACTACATGGATAATAATAAAATAGAATTTTACGCTACATCAAATTAGAAAAAAGATCAAATATTTTTTTGAATAAAAAGCTATTGACATAATTAATGCCAGATGTTAAAATTATGCTATGAGTGAAATAATATTTTCAAAATGAAATAATATTGTAACAGTAAAAAGGATAATTCTAAAGGGGGTACTAAATGGAAGAAAAAATCAGTAAAAAAATTAGAGAGTACAGACATAAAAGCGGAATTACTTTAAAGGAATTAAGCGACAAGACACAGTTGTCAATAGGTTTTTTATCGCAAATCGAAAGAGGAGTTTCATCTATGACAATAACTACTTTAAAAAAAATTGCCGATGCGCTTGATGTTCAGATGAAGGATTTGATTGATGTCGATGAAAGGATGAGTTTTACAAATAGTAAAGGCAAACAGATGTTTTTAAATCTTGAGAAATCTTACATAAATTACTTTAGACTCAGTGGCAAGTTTGAAGGAAGAAAATTGGAAAGTGTTAAGCTTGTTATGGCCCCTAATTATTATGATAATGAGGTTAGTGTGCACGAAGGCGAAGAGTTTTATTATGTTTTAAGCGGAATAGCAACATTTATTATTGGTGATTCTGAATATATTATAAATTCAGGAGAAGGTATTCATTTTCCTTCAACATTGCCTCATAGAACAATCAACAAAGAAAATACAGATTTGATTATGATATGTGTAGTTACACCAACAATATTTTAGAATTATTATGAAAGGATGTACTGATGGGTATTATTAAAGATATAAAAATCAATGAATATGGAAGTTATAATGTAATTAATGCCTTTGAAGCAAACGGTAAAGTTGTTAAAGGCGGCAAGGTGATATTTAAAAAAGAAGGTGCTACAATTCCTCAGGAAGGTTATGCAATTCATGACGACGATGAATATGTATGTGTATTAAAAGGGACGATATCTTTTGGTACTGAAGAACATGTATATAAACTTAATGAAGGGGAGTTTCACTTTATGCCTAAAGGAAAAAAGCATTGGTGTAAAAGCTTGACAAATGAAGAAAGTGAACTAATGTTTATATTAATCAGTTAGGAGCACTAAATATGAAAATTGATAAATTGCTTAGATTTGAATCTGATAATTATTTTGAAAGTATAAGCGTAAATGATTTTTATAGTTTTACCAAAAGTGATTTCAGCCATAATATTTTGGTTGATTTATCTTATGAAAAGGCTTCAAAGGATGCTGAGCTTAGTGAAAAATTCATTAAAAAATTAAATAACAGCAGAGAAGTTTACAAGTATACCTTTGAGGAAAACATTTTGATTGATGCAATTATTGAGTTTTGTAATTATATTATTATGAATAAAAAATACTATTGGAATAAATTCACTATTACTCATAACACAAGTCCTCTTCCTTATATTTTGAATGGATTAAAAGTTTATCCTTCAGGCAATGAGACAGATGATGAAAACTACCTTGATCTTATATCACAGTTACCAGGTACATTGAGAGATATAAGGGAAAAATTGATTATACAAAAAGAGCAAGGGATAATGATGCATGAAGACGAGTGTCATATAACAATAAAAATGCTCAAAGGTTTTTATCAAGATAATAATAGTTTACTTAGGAGAAAATTAAATTCTAAAAAAATTGACTGTATAATAGATAAATTTAATGAGGAATTAAATAGAACAATTGAATATTTACAAAATAATTATTTTGAAAAAGGTATTATATGGAAGGGCGTTTGTGAGCTCGACAATGGTAGAGAGTATTATAAAAGCCTGATAAATGTATACACCTCATACAACCTCTCCGCTGAGCAAATTCATGAAATTGGTTTGGAAAACATGAGGATTACAAGAGATAAGTTGCGAAACATTATTGAGAAAACAGGGCATAACATGTCAATTGAAGAATTTAATATCCTTTTAAAAAAAGACTTAAGATTTTTTGATACTTCAAGTGACCAATTGAGTGGTAGAATGAATGGGTACATAAACAAAATTCGTCCGAAATTGAAGGATTTTTTTTATAAAATCCCATCTACTGAATGCGATATCAGGCCAATAGACAAAAACAGAGAATCCTCAACTACCTGGGGTTATTATGCGATACCTGTTGGTAATGAGG
>DAIUCB010000021.1:0-18545 GCA_036846385.1 Bacillota bacterium
ATAGAGGTTATGGCGTGTCCGGGAGGATGTGTACATGGAGGCGGTCAGTCACATGTATCATCAAAAGCAAGATTAGATGTTAATCCTAAGGTTAACAGAGCTAATGCATTATATGAAGAGGACAGATCACTGCCGATAAGAAAATCTCATAAGAATCCTGAAATAGTGAAGCTATATGATGATTATCTGAAGAAACCAAACGGACATTTATCACATAAACTGCTTCATACTCATTATGCAAAGAGAGATGTTTATAAGCTCGAGCAGCAAGAAAAATTTGATGAAATAATTGAAGGATTAAAATAAAAAACCGGTTTATCCGGTTTTTTTATTGTGAATAAAATAATCTTACCGAGATAATTATCAATCTTAGACTACATTGATCTAGGTTTCTTTTAAAAAATGTAAAGGAATAATAATTATTGAGAAATATAGTTTATTATGGTAAAGTTATTTTGATATACATAATAAGGAGGAAACAAATGTTATTGATTAAAAACGGCAGAATTGTAGATCCCAAAAATGATAATGATGAAGTAGCTGATATACTTATTAAAGAAGACCGAATATTAAAAATAGAAAAAAATATCGAAAAATTTGATGATGTTGCTGTAATAGATGCAACCGGATATGTAATAGCCCCGGGTTTAATAGATGTTCATGTTCATTTCAGAGATCCCGGCTTTACATATAAGGAAGATATTCAAACAGGTTCAAATGCAGCTGCCAGAGGCGGCTTTACAACAGTAATATGCATGGCAAACACTAACCCGGCAGTAGATAATGAAAAAACGCTAGAATATGTTATAAAGGAAAGCAAAAAAGCAAAAATAAACATATTACAGACAGCTTCTGTTACAAAAGGTTTGAAGGGTAAAGAGCTGGTAGAAATGGAATGCCTAAAATCAAAGGGCGTCGTAGGATTCACGGATGACGGCCTGCCTATTATGGACAGCAGTTTAGCAATAAGGGCTATGGAAATAGCTAAAAAACTTGATGTTCCTCTTAGCTTGCACGAAGAAGACCCTTCTTTGATAGTATGTTCCGGTATAAATCACGGGGTAATTTCTAAGCAATTGGGAATAGAAGGAGCACGCAAGGAAGCAGAGGAGGTTATGGTTGCACGTGATTGTATGCTGGCAATTGCAACCGGAGCTAAGGTTCACATACAGCATGTGAGTACAGCTAACTCAGTAGAATTCATTAAATTAGCAAAAAAGTTAGGTTCAAATATTACCGCAGAAGCAACGCCGCATCATTTTTCACTTACTGAGGAAGCAGTTTTGCAGTTTAAATCAAATGCAAAGATGAATCCTCCTCTCAGAACAGAAAAAGACAGACTAAAAATTATAGAAGGACTTGCAGATGGTACAATTGAAATAATAGCCACAGATCATGCCCCCCACAGCAAAGAAGAAAAGGAGAGGGAATTTACTCAAGCACCTAGTGGTATAATAGGACTGGAAACAGCATTATCTCTCGGAATAACGAATTTAGTTTTAAAGAAGCATATCAGCTTGATAAAGCTGATAGAAAAAATGACCATCAATCCTGCAAAGCTTTACAATCTATCATCAGGGTTTATTGCTGAGGGAGCGATAGCAGATCTTGTAATTTTTAATCCATATGAAAAACAGATATTTAATCAATTTGCTTCCAAATCCTCAAATTCTCCTTACTTAGGCAAGGAACTGTACGGAAAAATCAAGTACACAATTTGTAACGGCAACATTGTGTATGAGGACAAAAAATAGTCATAGCAAATTTATATACTATAATAAATATGAATAATGCAATGAAATTATAAATTGATTATCAGTAGCTGCTTTGTTATACTATAATTATATAATTATATGCCCAACAACAGAAAATCACATATAATGTATTGATAATTATAAAAATATGATAAGCAGGTGATATAATGATTTATTTGGATAACGCGGCTACCAGCTTCCCTAAGCCTACAGCAGTTTATCAGAATGTTATGAAGGCTATGAAAAAATACGGTGCCAATCCCGGCAGAGGTAGTCATGCCATGGCAATTGAAGGAGCAAAGATAATATATGAGACAAGAGAGCTGTTGGCAGAGTTGTTTAATTTAGATGATCCGTTGAATGTGATACTTACCTTTAATGCGACAGATGGCTTAAATCTGGCTATAAAAGGGCTTTTAAAGCCCGGGGATCATGTTATCACTACATCAATGGAACATAATTCTGTATTAAGACCAATAATGGAGCTGCAGAAAAACGGAGTAGAAAATACTGTTGTACAGTGCGAAAAAGACGGAAAAATTAAAATTTCTGATATAGAAACAGCTATAAAAGGAAATACAAAATTGATTGTTACAACTCATGTTTCAAATTTAACGGGCACTATATTTCCGATAGAGGATATAGGCATGCTGTGCAAGAGATACCAAATTCCATATTTGGTTGATGCAGCTCAAAGTGCAGGAGTATTGGAGATAGATGTTAAAAAAAGCAATATCAGCTTTTTGGCTGTGCCTGGTCACAAAGGACTGCTGGGACCCCAAGGAACAGGTGCATTATTGATTAACAGCGATCTTACGATTAATCATCTAAAAGAAGGCGGTACAGGAAGTGAATCTAGCAATTTGTACCAGCCGGATTTTTATCCCGATAAATTTGAAGCAGGCACCCCGAATTTACCTGGAATAGCAGGTTTAAATGAAGGGTTAAAGTATATAAAAAACAAAGGCATAAAATCCATTTACAGTCACGAAAAAAAACTTCTTGACTTATTCATCACAGAGATAAAAAAGAACCCTAAAATTCAGATTTACGGACCGGAATCTATTAATGACAGGTGTGGGGTAGTTCCTATTAATATAGATAACGTTGATTCTTCGGAGGTAGCATATATATTAGATACTAAATATAATATAGCAGTTAGACCGGGATTACATTGTGCACCACTAGCACATAAAACTATAGGAACGGAAAAAATCGGTGCCGTAAGATTCAGCGTAGGTCCTTTCAACAAAGAGGTTGACATAAAGTTAGCCGCAAATGCATTGTATGAAATTTCAAAATCAGACGAATAAAATTTAATATCATAACAGAAAATTGTTAATATAATTTTCTGTTATGATTCTTAATATAATTTTAATGCAAAGTATTATGAAATTTGTTATAATATGTTAATTGTTATTGATTTTTGTTACTGATATGAAAAATATAATTTATTTATAAGAATTACATAGGTGAAATATGAGAAAAACAATTTATTTTTTTATATTTAATTTTGTAATAGTCAGTATAGCAGCTTATTTTCTATTCAGTAAAGAGATTATTTCTATTATAGATGATAATAAAACCTACGAGGTAAAAAAACCAAATATTATAGATATTGATACCTTAGATACGGTTGCAATGTATAAAAGAGGAATTTTATCTTATAATAATCAAAAATTTATCTATTTAGATTATGAAAATAATATAATATGGAAAAATGAAAACACTATATTTGCAGATAAGGTTTATATTTCAGAGGATAATATTTATAAATGTTCAGAAAATAAAGTCGAAATAGTGCAAAACCGTCAAGGCTATGTAATAGCTGAAATATCAGAACAAATTATAAATGTTTCACGTGAAAAAAACAAGACATGTATTATAACATCCCAGGTTAACAACAATAATTCACTATATATTTTAAATGATAAAAACGAAATGATTGTAGAAAATAAACAATTTAGCGATTTAATAACAGGAGTATCCATTAGCGATAAATCTGAAGGCTATTGTGTAAATACAATAAATTATAAAAGTGGCAAAATAAATAGTAAACTAACCTACAATCTTATAGATGATTTAGAGCTATGGAGTCAGAATTTTGAAAATGAATTAATTATAGGTACTGAGATTCTAAATAATAATGTAATAGCAATAGGCACTGAAAATGTATATTACTTCAATTCTAACGGGAAGCTATTGTGGAAAAATAAAAATTACAGCAGGATTAAATATTTTGAATTTGATGATATGAATGAGAGAGTATATATATTATTTGATAAGAATCATAGGACAGAATTATTAAGTTATAATTTCGAAGGTAAAGTCAAGGAATTATATAAGGTTCCTAATAATACTAAAAAAATTAAGGTCTATGATAACAAGGTATTCGTATATAACGACAATTCAATACTTATGCTGCATGATAGCAGGTGTGATATATTATATGAGCTGAATGAGGGTGAAATTATAGATTTTAATATTGAAAGTAATAATATATATATATTGCTAAAGGATAAGCTTATTAAGGGACAAATAAGTAAAAAAACAGGGGGTATATTATGAACTATATAGATATTATCATTATTATCTTCATAGGTATGACATGTTTTGAAGGATACAGAAGAGGATTTATTAAAATGTTGTTTGATACAATAGGTCTTATAGCTGCCTTTCTTTTAAGCAAAGAATTCTACTATATTGCTGAACAATTTTTGTCTGAAAAGACAAGGCTATATTATAAGGTTCACGAATTTTTTGAAAATAAAGCTGTTGGATTGACTGAAATTTTACAGAATAATTCTGATAATATAGCAAATTCTTTTAGAGAAGCTTTGAAGCTTCCCATTGAATTGCAAAATTTTATCAGTCATATATTTGTATCAGAAACAACCTCCGGCGCAGAAAACTTCGAAATATTTGTTGATAAAATAAGTATTATAGTTGTAAGATCAATAAGCTTTTTAATTACATTTTTAATAATATACATAATACTGTTGATAATTGTTAATCTAATTAATATAATATTTAAGCTGCCTGTACTGAACCTTACAAACAGACTTTTTGGGTCTGCTATAGGCTTTTTAAAAAGCATAATAATACTATATATAATATTTGCTCTCAGTTCACCAGTAATCGGGTTTATACAAAATAACTTTTTGATTGACGGAATTTTATCGTCAGAAGCAAGTAAAATATTTTATGATAACAATTTAATATTAAATTATTTATCGTATAAGGGATTTTATGAAAATTAAACGGAGGATATAATGAAAATAGTAGATGCAAGAGGAAAAACCTGCCCACAGCCTGTCATATTAACAAAAAAAGAAGTTGATGCAGGAGAATTAAATATTACGGCGATCGTTGATAATGAAACTTCAAAGTTAAATGTAATTAAATTTGGCACGAAGCTTGATTATAAATGTCAGGAAGAAACGAAAGAGGACGGTATTTATATTACTTTAACAAAGGATGCCGTATATAACAAATGTGAAGAAATTTTATCAGACAATAAAGTTGATAAATCAAATAGTGGATTTGTTTTCAGTACAGACATATTGGGGTTAGGCTCAGAGAAACTAGGTAAAACACTGATGAAGGGGTTTATTTATACTATTACTGAAACAAAACCATATCCAAGCTTTATGATATTTTTAAACGGCGGAGTTAAATTAACTACTGAAGGCTCGGATTCAATTGATGATTTAAAAAAGCTGGAAGAAGCGGGTGTTAGAATTGTTTCATGTGGAACATGTCTGGATTTCTTTGAAATTAAAACAAAATTATTAGTTGGCACTATTTCAAACATGTATGATATAGTGGAAACCATAACAAATTCTGATAAAACAGTAATGATTTAAAAGGAGAGATATATATGCCTATGCAGTTAAATGTCGGGGATATTGTTAAGCTTAAGAAAAAACATCCTTGCGGGGGATATGATTGGGAAATCCTCAGAGTAGGAGCTGACTTCAGAATAAAATGCACTACCTGTCAAAGACAAGTGTGGTTGCCACGGAGAGAAGTTGAAAGAAGAATTACTAAAATAGTCAGTACTGCTGTTCCGGCAGACGAAATTACTGATAGAATTGATGAATAAATAGATTAAATATTTGCTATAGCAGAATATTATCAAATTTAATTGATTTCTTTCATGTATATAATAATAAAAAAAAGCTGATTTACAGCTTTTTTTATTATTATATGCAGGTTTCTTGATTGGCAGCCGGCAATCTTATACTCATTTTTACTTTAATCGAAGTATTACTAAATATATGTTATCAAATTATTAATCCATTTTTTACTCTTATATCTTCCCAAGGTAATAAATAATTTAATTATTTCCTCACCGAATACAATTGCAATAACTAAATGAATAGGCAGCTTTAACAATAAAACAGAAATAAATGCAAGGGGTACTCCTATAAACCATATAGTAATTATATCAACTATCATGCAAAATTTAGTATCGCCGCCGGATCTTAGTATACCGCATATAAACATATAGGTAAACATCTTTGGAGTAAAATATAATGAAAATACGGTCAATGTTTTACTTAAATAGTAGCTTGTATTTTGTTCTAAATTAAAAAAACTTATTATATGACCTTTAAATAAATATAAAAGCAATGAAAATATAATGCTCAATATTAAGGTTATTTTTACAAATCTTTTGCTGTAATCAAAAGCAGTATCATAGTTATTCTTTCCTATTTCATTTCCAATCATGACTGCACACGCATTTCCTATACCGAAAAACAATGCCTGAAAAAAATCCGATATATTATAAGATACTTGAACAACGGCAATAGCATATGAGCCAATAAAACCATAAGCAATAAAATAAACCGAAGTACCTACAGACCATGCGGTTTCTGACAGAATCACCGGAAATGAGGTTTTTAAAATATTTATCAGCATTTCAAAATTCCAGGAGGTTAATTCCCTTATACTGCCTGCTAACGGATGCTCCTTATCAATATAAATAAAATATAACAATGCAAAAAACTCAAATATTCTGGCTATCAATGTAGCAACGGCAGCTCCTTTCACTCCATAAGCAGGAAAACCTAAATTACCGGTTATCAGAATCCAGTTTAAAAAGGTGTTTATGCATAATGCAGCAGCGTTGATGATTGTCGGAATTTTAAGCTTATGTACAGCTCTGGAGCTAAAATTATAAGCAAATGATATTGCGGTAAAGAAGTAAGAAAAAGCAACGATTACTAAATAATCTGCTCCCAGTTCGATTACTGACTGATTATTAATAAAAATTCTTAAAAACTGCCTTGGGAAAATAATAATTGCAATAGAAAAAAGAATTGATAATATAGACCCTATAGTTAAGTCTATACCTAAAACCTTTTTAATATTTTTTGTATCTCCTGCACCCCAATATTGTGCTATGAAAATTGAAGCACCGCTAAAGGTTCCAAAACAAATTGTTGTAAAAATAAAATAAATTCTGTTTGCAAGTCCTACAGCTGAAATAGCATTTTCTCCAAGTTTGCCTACCATTAGTATATCAATCATATTCAGACCGATACTGATAATGTTTTGTATTATTACAGGCAGTGAAATTACAAGCATTGCTTTTAAAAAGGTTTTGTTTCTATTGATATAATTTGTCATGTCATCTCCTATCAAAAATAAAACTGTGTGAATTGAGTGAAAACCACCATATAAATTTAATTAATTATATAGTATAAAATAAAATTAAGCAATTCATATGTTTCTAACACAAAAATGGTAACACGAAAAGAGCTGTAAAAAATAAAAAAAGTATTGACATATATAAAAAAATATAATATTATTAATCAAAAGTTATACCTTTAATCTAGCACAGAGAGGCTGGGAAGGATTTTTGATACGTAGAATTGTTAATACGTCTTCCATAGCCATGCTTGGAAGACTTTTTTTTACTCTGTTAATTGTCAATGAAGTTTAAAATACTTTTTTAGCAGGGTATTGTAAAGAATTCATAAGCTAAGTAATTAATAATGATATGCTGGAAATAGGCTGTTTTTCTAAAAATAAAAATCTTTAAAGTAGTCCGGAGAGGCTAAAAAGGAGGAAAAATGTTAAAAGGCAGAAGTTTAATAGAACCGATGGATTTATCATTAGAGGAGCTAGATGAAATATTAGATTTAGCAGATAAAATAGTAGCAGAACCCTCAGAGTATTCAGATGTATGTAAAGGAAAAATATTAGCAACATTATTTTATGAACCAAGTACAAGAACAAGACTAAGCTTTGAAGCGGCAATGCTAAGGCTTGGTGGAAGTGTAATGGGATTTTCATCAGCAGATTCAAGCTCAGCAGCAAAAGGAGAAAGTGTTGCAGATACTATAAGAACAATTGCGTGTTATGCGGATATAGCTGCAATGAGACATCCAAAAGAAGGGGCTCCAAAGGTGGCAGCTATGAATACGGATATGCCTGTTATTAACGGCGGAGACGGTGGACATCAGCATCCTACTCAAACACTTACAGATTTATTAACAATAAGATCTTTAAAAGGTAAGCTGAATAACTTTACAATAGGCTTATGCGGTGATTTAAAATTCGGACGTACAGTTCATTCTCTAATAAAGGCTTTATCACGTTACAGTAATGTAAAATTTATTCTTATATCACCTGAGGAATTGAGAATCCCGGAATATATCAGAGAAGAAATATTGATTAAAAACGGTATAGAATTTAAGGAAGTAGAGAGGCTTGAAAATGTAATTGAAGAGCTCGATGTACTGTATATGACACGAGTACAGAGAGAAAGATTTTTTAACGAGGCTGACTACATCAGACTAAAGGATAGCTATATATTGGATATGGAAAAGCTTGAGACAGCAAAAAAAGATATGATTATCCTGCATCCTCTTCCAAGAGTAAATGAAATATCTGTAGAGGTCGATTCAGATCCTAGGGCAGCTTATTTTAAGCAAGCTAAATTCGGTATGTATGTAAGAATGGCTTTAATAATGAAATTACTGGGGGTGGAAAAATAATGCTGAAAATAGACAGTGTTGAAAAAGGACTAGTTATAGACCATATCCAAGCAGGAAAGGGTATGGAGGTATATAAATATCTTAATCTTGATAAATTGGATTGCAGTGTCGCTATAATAAAAAATGCAAAAAGTAAAAAGCTTGGGAAAAAGGATATAATAAAGGTAGAAAATAATATTACAATGGATTTGACGGTTCTCGGCTTTATAGATCCTAATATCACTATAAATGTAATAGATAATGACCAGATAATAGATAAAATAAAGCTTGAGCTTCCATCAGAAATAGTTGATGTTGTTAAATGCAAAAATCCAAGATGCATTACATCTATTGAACAAGAAATAGAAAATAAATTTAAATTGACTGACAAAAAAAATAAAATCTACAGATGTGTATATTGTGATACTGCTTATGAAAGTAACTAGCTTTAATCAGGCACATTTGAGTAGATTATAATGAAAACTCACAAGACGTAATAAAGCTGATGAATAATTCATCAGCTATATTCTTATATATATCTATTTTTAAACCGGAGGGAAAATTAAAAATGATAGTAGATAAATTATACAAGTATGTTTCAGAAAGAGGTCATGTATGTGTTGGTTTAGATACGGATTATACATATTTACCTGAATCTTTTACAAGAAAATACAATTCAAAGGGAGAAGCAATTTATAATTTTAACAAGGAAATAATAAATGCTACCTCTGATGTAGCAGCATGCTATAAGGTCCAGATTGCTTATTATGAAGCCTATGGACTTGAAGGTCTCAAAGCTTATTCAGATACACTGAAATATATAAAAGAAAAAGACTGTATATCTATTGCAGATATAAAAAGAGGAGACATCCAAAAGACTGCGGAAATGTATGCTCTGGGTCATTTTACAGGTGACTTTGAAGCAGACTTTATTACAATAAACCCATACATGGGAATAAATGACAGTATAGAACCATTTATAAAATATGTTCAGCATAATGAAAAAGGGATTTTTGCACTTGTCAGAACATCTAACAGCGGAGCAAGAGATTTCCAATATGTGGTAGACAAAAACAATAATCCGCTATATGAAATAGTTGGAGAAAAATTGGAAGAGCTGGCTAAAAACAATATTGGCAGCTGCGGCTTCAGCTCAGTAGGAGCGGTAGTCGGATGTACAAACAATGAAGAAGGCAAAGCGCTCAGAAATAAAATTAAATCTATGTTCCTTCTGATACCCGGTTACGGCGCTCAGGGAGGAACAGCCCAAGATATTGCAACATATCTTGTCGAAGGTAACGGAGCAGTTGTTAATTCATCAAGAGGAATTCTGTTAGCATATAAAAAGGAAATAAACGGAGAGGAAAACTTTGCTGTATGTGCAAGGAAGGAAGTAATCCGGATGAGAGATGATATTAGAAGCTTTGCTTAGGAGGTTAAAATGAAGGTTATTAAAAGCAGGATAACGGAAAATAAATTAATATCACCAAAAATATACAAGCTAGTTATTGAATCAGATAAATTAAATGAAGATATAAAGCCCGGACAGTTTTTTATGTTAAAAACTTTGGATAATGCATTTTTACTTCCACGTCCTATAAGTGTAAATGATACAGAAGAAAATAAGGTTACATTTCTTTACAGGGTCGAAGGAATGGGAACTACTACAGTAAGTAAAATGAGAAAAGATGATGAAATACAGATATTTGGTCCCTTAGGCAATGGATTCGACATGAATATGCTCAAAGGAAAAATAGCTATAGTAGGAGGAGGAATCGGTATAGCACCGTTACTCTATTTAGCAAAAAAACTCGGTAAAAGTGCAGATGTTTATTTAGGCTACAGAGATAGTGTATATATTGCAGAAGAATTTGAAAATTATTCAAATAGCCTTGTTATAGTGACAGAGGATGGAAAAACAGGACAAAAAGGTTTTGTTACGGAATATGTGAAAGTTGAAAACTATGATGTTGTTGTTACCTGCGGACCTGAAATAATGATGAATAAGATAATTGCAAAATGCAGAGATAAAAATATTAAATGCTATGTTTCTCTTGAAAGAAGAATGGCCTGCGGATTAGGTGCTTGTCTGGGTTGTACAGTAGAAACTATAAATGGAAACAAAAGAGCATGCAAAGATGGTCCTATATTTTCAAGTGAAGAACTGGTATTGTAAAGGAGGACTGAAATGGCTAATTTAACAGTTAAAACAATGGATTTAGAGTTTAAAAATCCTATATTGACTGCATCCGGAACCTTTGGGTTTGGTGAAGAATTTTCACAAATATATGACTTGTCAATATTAGGCGGTATATGCAGCAAAGGACTTACATTAAATCCGAAGCCCGGGAATAAGGGTATAAGATTATGGGAAACTCCAATGGGACTTATAAACAGTATAGGTCTTCAAAATCCAGGAGTAGATTTATTTATAGAAGATGAACTTCCAAAAATGAAAAAGTATGATACAATAATAATAGCAAATTTGGGAGGAAACACAACAGAGGAGTATATTGAGGGTACAGAAAAGCTAAATAGTACCGATACCGATATAATTGAATTAAACATATCCTGTCCAAATGTAAAGAGCGGAGGAATGGCATTTGGCATTAAATCAAATATTGCCTATGAAATTGTTTCATCAGTAAAAAAGGTATGTAAAAAACCTCTTATGGTGAAATTATCTCCAAATGCCGAAAACATAGCTGAAATGGCTTTAGCATGTGAAGAAGGTGGAGCAGATGCAATTTCTTTGATTAATACATTAAAATCCATGGCGATCGATATTAAAAAAAGGAAGGCGGTATTTGATAACATATATGCCGGTCTGTCAGGACCGTGTGTTAAGCCTGTAGCATTAAGAATGGTACATGAGGTATCAAAGGCCGTAAAAGTGCCTGTTTGCGGTTTGGGAGGAATTATGACGGCCGCTGATGCAATAGAATTTATTATGGCAGGAGCAACGCTTGTTCAAATAGGCACTGCTAATTTTATAAAGCCTGATATTGCTGTAGATATTATTAAAGGTATTGATGAATATATGGATAGCGAAGGAATAAAATCTCTTGATGAAATAAGAGGTATAATATAATATTGGAGGAAATCATGATAAATGTAGTTGATATTTTAAAGGAATGTGATGCATTGCTGGAAGGTCATTTTTTATTGTCATCCGGTAAACACAGCAATAAATATTGTCAATGCGCAAAGCTGATGCAATATCCGGATAAAACAGAAAAAGTAATTTCTATAGTTGCAGAAAAGGTTAAGGACCTAGGAATAGATGTTATTGTGGGTCCGGCTATGGGAGGTATTACGGCAGCCTATGAATTGGGAAGACAGCTAAACATAAGAGCTATATTTACAGAAAGAGAAAATAATGTAATGACATTGAGAAGAGGTTTTGAAATTAAGCCTGGTGAAAGAATCTTAATTATGGAGGATGTTGTAACTACGGGAAAATCCTCTATGGAAACAGCAAAAGTGCTGGAGCAATATGGCGGTAAGGTAATCGGTATCGGTTGTATTCTTGACAGAAAGGTAAGTGAAATAGAATTACCGTTATACAGTGCCGTAGAGCTTGTATTTGATACTTATGAAGAAGAAAATTGTCCATTGTGCAAAAATGGTTCTAAGCCAATTAAACCGGGCAGCAGGAAATTTTAGAGATTCAAGGGAAGATAAGCGGAATCTTATCTTCCCTAATTTTTTAGAAGAAGAAAAATGGCCAGAATAACCACCAAATCGGATTCCTGCATCTCCCGTATCTGTCGCAGTAGGGATATCTGTAGTATCTTTCATCATATCTGTTATCATCATACCATCTGTCATAATCATATCTTCTGTTATTATCGTACATATTGTTATCATATCTTCTTCTGGCACTGAATATGTCCTGTTCATTATTAATATTATTCATATCGTACATATTGATATAATTATTTAATTCTGAGTTATTGCTGTTATTTGTATCCATATATATACTCCTTATATAAATTGATATATAATAATATATGATTTTTTTTATATCATGTGACGGAATATGACAAAGTAATTTCCCGGGAAATTACTTTAAATTTTTGGAGGTATTATGAATTATTTAAACATTGTGGAAGGTAAATTCATAAAAAGAATAAACAGATTTATAGCTGAAGTAAAAATTAATGGAAATATTGAGCAGGTACATGTTAAAAACACAGGCAGATGCAAGGAACTATTCATAAAAGGAAGAACAGTATATTTGCAAAAATCCAATAATCCAAATAGAAAAACCAATTATTCCTTGATAAGCATTTATAAAAACAACAAGCTTATTAACATAGATTCTCAAGCTCCAAATGAGGTTGTGTATGAAGGAATAATGTCTGGCTTAATAGAAGAATTTTGCGATATTAAAATATTGACCAGAGAAAAGCAATATAAAAATTCCAGATTTGACATGTATTATAAAAAAGCTGACGGAAGAGAAGGTTTTATTGAAGTAAAGGGAGTTACTCTTGAGGAGGATGGTAAGACGCTGTTTCCTGATGCACCTACTGAAAGAGGCAGGAAGCATGTATATGAAATGATAGATGCTGTTAAAAACGGATATGAAGGTACTATTTTTTTCTTGATTCAATTGAAAGAAGCATATGAGTTTAATACTAATTATAATACAGATATAAAATTTGCACAGGCTCTTGAGGAAGCAAAAAATAATGGTGTTCAAATATTAGTTTATACGTCTGAAGTATCTATGGAAACAATAAGCATAGGAGATAAAATCAAAACAGACTGTAATTAAACAAGCTAAGCAAGAATAAACATATATTAATTGTAATATATGGGGTGATAGTTTGTTTATTAAAAGATTTAATTATTTAATAGCTATTTCAACAGCATTTTTTATTTTTATATTATTCATAATTTCCGCTATAAATATTAATATAAAGGTAATTCCCGCATCCACGAGCCCTTCTGTAAGATTGCCTATTATTATGTACCATCATATATTGAAGAATCCGAAAAAATGGGGTAAATATGTTATATCGCCCGGAGAATTTGAGGATGATGTTATATATCTGAAAAAAGAAGGCTACACCACTATTGTTATGCAGGATTTAATTGATTTCGTATATAATAAAAAGGAGCTTCCTTTAAAGCCCATAATGTTAACATTTGATGACGGGTATTTAAGCAATTACGCCTATATACTTCCTATACTTGAAAAACATGACTGCAAAGCTGTTATATCAGTTGTCGGTGAATTTATAGAAACTAATGACGAGGATTGTGTTTCAAGTGCGGCATATTCCTATTTGAACTGGGATCAAATAAATGAGCTTGTACATTCACCCTATGTAGAAATTCAGAATCACTCATTCTCTATGCACAAAATTTCTAAAAGGAAGGGAGTGGCTAAAAAAAAGGGCGAATCATACGAACATTATAAAAAAGCTCTGGTAGAAGATATCGGTAAGCTTCAAACCTTAATGGTTGAAAAAACAGGCTATAAACCGACTACCTTCACATATCCCTTTGGCTTATATTCAAAGGAGTCAAATCAAATTTTGACAGATATGGGCTTTTTAGCTACACTTTCATGCAATAGCGGTATAAATTATCTTTCAGGAAATAAAGAAGAGCTGTACGATTTAAAAAGATTCAATAGACCAAATGGAATTAGTCAGGAACAGTTTTTCAGTCAATTTGAAAAATGATAAAAAAATTATTTACAAAAGTGCTAAAAAGTATTAAATTAGATATAGCGTTCTTAGCGTTCTTGTCTAAATGCCGGAAGATTATGACTTAATAAATGCTGGTGTGGCGCAGAGGTAGCGCAATTGATTCGTAATCAATAGGTCAGGGGTTCAAATCCCCTCACCAGCTCCAATGGTAAGTCAGTAACTATAATTCTGATTATAAAAAATAGCTTTACTTTTATAATGAAAATAATTATAATAGTAATGTATTGCGGGTGTAGCTTAGTGGCAGAGTTCCGGCTTCCCAAGCCGGCTGTGTGGGTTCGATTCCCATCACCCGCTCCAAAATAAAAAGCTACATTATCTTATTTAAGTAAAATGTAGCTTTTTTATATGTTAAAATTCTCTTTCTATTATATAAAGCACAAGTATTGCACATAACGGTACGTTTGCTGTTAAGTGTATTTCATGAAGGGAGAGATATTATTTTAAAAAGTCACTTATAACACCGGTATAATATAGTGACAGCTTATGTAATGCTCTGGTGCATGCAATATATAACAGCTTCTTATCATATTCCGTATTGTAGCTTATATTATCTGCTCCATAAACTAAAACAACATCAAATTCAAGCCCCTTAGCCATATATACCGGGATAATAATAGTTCCGTCAATATTATCATTCTCCATATTATTAATCAGTGTAATATTCACTTTGCTTTTTAATCTGTTATATAAATTATAAGCAGCTTTTTTACTTTTTACAATTACAGCAATTGATTCAAAGCCCTGTGACCTATATTGGTTAATATCAGATATTAGCCTTGTATCAATATCATCCGTGTCAGAGCCACCTATTAATTGAGGCTTACCCTCATTTCTCCTGAAAAATTCAGTGTCTGCGCTGTTTACTAAAAGCCTTTGACTAAATTTATTAATTTCATATGAGCTCCTGTAGCTTTTTGTCAGATATACTTTACTGTTTTTTTTCATATTAAAAATATTTGTTATTTCGTCATAAACAGATAAATCAGTTTCTCTTTCGACTGATTGATTTATATCACCTACAACAGTAAATCTTGCCTCTCTAAATAAAAGCTTCAGCAGATTGTAATGAATAGGATAATAATCTTGAGCCTCATCGACGACAACCTGTTTTATACCGCTGAATAAATCTAAGCCTTCGAATATAGCTTTAAAATACAACAGACCAATTCCGTCCATATAAGGAATATTATGAAGATCAGAAATACTTTTATTGGTATATTCAATTATATCATCAATATTGTCAGGTAATTTTAATCCCTTTGATATTTTGTAAAACAATTTTTTATTTTTAAATAAGTTTTTATAAAGCTCGCAGCAATCAAATTCTGTAAATCTCTTAACTATGTTCATGGCGGCCGCAGTTTCCTTTGCAGCAAGAACTCTTGTGAAGGATTTTATTTCAAATTGATGTTCGTTTGAGTTAGCTACTATTCGTTCTATTTTTATACGTCTATCCTTTTTATTATCATGGAATTTATCCAATATTCGGTTTTCAATGATTTTTAGTTTTTTAGCCGTCGGCATATTTAACTTGCCGCTTAACAATAAAGCCTTTAATAAATGGCGGCTTTCTATTACTTTGCCGTTAAAATAGATATCCTCAAAGGGAATCAGCTTATGTTCAAAATATTGAATATAACGATTTAAAATTTCCAAAAAAATTGTAGAGCCTTTAAATTCAAAGCATGATCTCAAAAACCTCTTATGTTCGGGAGATTCAGTGCATATTATTTCCTCCAATAAATCGCTTCTGGATGATATGGTTATTTTATTATTAAATACCTCATTAAAAATATCTTCAAATGTCAGCTCCTTAATATCCCCCTCTCCCAGCTCCGGCAGGACATTGGAAATATATTTAGAGAATAACGTATTCGGTGAAATTATCACAATGTTGTTGGAGTTTAGCTTTAAATTTAGTCCCTGATATAACAAGAAAGCAATCCTGTGAAGAGCTACAGAGGTTTTTCCGCTTCCTGCCACACCTTGTACAATAAGCAGCTCATTTACAAGATCCCTTATTATAATATCCTGTTGTTTTTGTATGGTTTCAACTATCGTCTTCATTTTTGGAGACATATTTTTAGAAAGAGCTTCTTTTAGCATTTCATCGAGAATATTAATATTACTGTCGAAAAAATATTCCATTTTACCTTTATTAATTTTAAATTGACGTTTAAGAGAAACATAGCCCTTAATCTTCCCTACCGGTGCTGAATATTCCACATTTCCTATTTCATTCCTGTAATAAATGCTGGAAATAGGAGCACGCCAATCATATACCTTAATATCATGAGATTCTTCATCCATAAGATTTGAAAGACCAATATATATTTTTTCTGTTTCTTCGTTATATTCTTCGGTGAAATCAATTCTTGCAAAGTATGGATTACCAAGCATTTTTTCATATTTATATATAAGCTTTGCAGAATCACTATAGCTCAAGGTTTGACCATTAAGTGCACTTAAATATTGATTTGCATCTGATAATTTATCAAAATCAGCAGATGAATGAGTGGTATTTTGCCACATTTCCTTGCGAGCTGCAATTAAATCATTTTTTTTATCTGCAAGTCTCCCTGTTTCAAGCTCCAGCTTATAGTTAAGTAAATGAATTACATCCTCCAGATAATTAGTTTCCTCAATAAAAATATCCTTGTATTCGCTCATTATATCCCCTCTTTATATTGCATGTGAAATCCTAATTTATATTTTCTTGGCTATATTTATTAGAAAAATGAAATTATTTATGAAAATACAATGTAATATTATATCACATATTAATAATAATATAAAGCGATAAAAATCTAATATTATAATATAACAATTAGAACCATTATGTATTGAAGTATTTAAAATGCAAATAAAACTATTATTTGTCTTTTATAAGAAAATCAAAAAGATTATTATTAAAAAAATATTTTAGTGACAACACAAAAAAATAGTGTATAATATTTGTATAATACTATTTTACTGTTTATTTGCTAAAATATTTTCATTTATTTATTATATTTTGTAAAAATAGATGAAATCTTATCTTATATAACGTTAAAATAGTTTAATAATGATTTTTCTTTAATGTATCAATTTTAAAACTATGGGGTATTGAGGGATGAGAATATGATTGGTGAAAAAATTAGAAGCATCAGAAAAAGAAAGAATTTGACTATTGTTGAATTCTCAGAACAAATTAATGTAACTTCGGGATATATTTCTCAAATTGAAAGAGATTTGATATCTCCGTCACTGACAGTATTAAAAAGGATGTCAGAGGCACTTGAGATACCATTGTCAATGCTGTTTCTTGATGAGACAACGGAAAATGTAATAATAATTCCTAAAGAAGAAAGAACAAAAGTAAAGTTCGGTAATATTAATGTAGAATTAGAGTTTTTAACACCTATAATGCATAAATCTGAAAAGCCTTTAGGTGGAGAAGCCTTTATTTTTAAAGCACCTCCAAAATCATGGATAAGCAAAAATACCATTATAAGCGAGGCAAAAATATTTATTTTTATAATAAAAGGTAAAATGGATTTTCATGTCGGCGATAAGATATATTCAATTTCTAGCGGTGACAGCATATGCATTCCGGAAAACAACGGACATCTGATTTATAATTCAAATGATGAAGTATCTGAAGCAATGTGTATAATGTTGCCTATAACGCATAAATATAATATTTAATTACATACTTGACAAAACGATACAAATGCTATATATTTTATGCATAGTTAATAGCAATATTGAAGGAAAGCAGTAAATAATTGATTAGTTGCAGAGAGTCGGTGTTTGGTGAAAACTGATACGAATGATTATTGAATCCGTTCCGGAGTTTTCAGGGATTAGAACCTGAACGCATAAAAGCGTTATTTTTATCAAGTGATTGTATTTTAGTACAATAATTAGGGTGGCACCGCGAGTATCTCTCGTCTCTAAATTTTAGAGACGGGAGTTTTTGTTTTCATTAAAAAATTTTTATATCAATTTTAACCTATTCTAAAGTGTACAAATATAATTGTAAGTATGCTTGCATGAATCATAAAAAAAATATCAAAATAAATGGAGGAAAA
>DAIUCB010000022.1:0-18171 GCA_036846385.1 Bacillota bacterium
AAAATTATTGAGGAGCTTGCAAAACGAATTCAATATGTCCATTATTTTTATAACTCACGATTTAGGCGTAGTAGCAGAAATATGCGAAAGAGTTATAGTGATGTACGGCGGACTGATAATGGAGGAATCGTTGGTTGATGATTTGTTTGAAAATCCTTGCCATCCATATACTGTTGGCTTGCTCCAATCTATACCTAATATAAACCAGGATAAATCTAAAAAGCTGATATCAATTCAAGGTTCTCCGCCTGATATGACTAAGCCGCCTGAAGGCTGTCCCTTTTCACCGAGATGTACATATGCCAGAAATATATGTGCAGAGAAAATGCCGCCTTACGTTGAAGTAGGCGAAACACATCGTTCTATGTGCTGGCTGCTTTCTGATGAAGCACCATCAGAGGATAATCCCTTCAAAAGCAAATCAGGAGGTAAGATATGAACGAAAAGTATATGTTGGAGGTTAACGACCTTGTAAAATATTTTCCGGTTAAGGGATCTAAAAAGCAGGTTGTTCACGCTGTAGACGGAGTATCCTTTAAAATAAAAAAAGGAAAGATGCTTGGGCTTGTGGGAGAATCAGGCTGCGGGAAATCTACATGTGCCCGTACTATAATACACATTTATGAACCGACAAGCGGTGAAGTTATAATAGACGGGGAAAATATATCCCAAAAAACTCAAAAAGAATTAAAGCCGGTACGGAAAAAAATTCAGATGATATTTCAAGATCCGTATGCTTCACTGAATGCAAGAATGACGGTCAGAGATATAATCGCAGAGCCTCTTATTGCTCATAAAATAGTAAAATCATATAGCGCTTCAAATGAATTGGTTTATGAAATGCTGGATAAGGTTGGATTGAGCAAAGAGCATGCAAACAGATATGCCCATGAATTCTCAGGCGGTCAGCGTCAAAGAGTCGGAATTGCCAGAGCCTTAATTCTTAAGCCTGAAATAATTATTTGTGATGAACCTATATCTGCATTAGATGTATCTATACAGGCGCAGATTGTGAACTTATTAAAGGATTTTCAAAATGAACTGGGACTTACATATTTGTTTATAGCACATGATTTATCAATGGTAAAATATGTTTCAGATGATGTCGGGGTAATGTATTTAGGTAAGTTAGTTGAGATTTGTAATGCGGATGAGATATATAAAAATCCTTTGCATCCTTACACCAAAGGCTTGCTTGCATCTATACCGATACCGTCTCCAAGTATTGCGAGGCAAAAAACGGCAAGCTCTATAGAGGGAGATATACCTAGTCCGATATCACCTCCATCCGGGTGCAGATTTCATACCAGATGTAAATATGTAAAGGATATATGCAAGGAGAAGGAGCCGGAAATGAAGGATGTCGGAGGAGGGCACCTTGTAGCATGTCATTTATTCTAAATATTTTTTTAATTTGATTCGATGCATGTCAATTTTAATATGGCAGCTTTGAAAATATAAATATTTATTAGGAGGAAAAAATGAAAAGAAAAATTAGCCTATTGTTAGTGATAGTATTGTCAATTATGACGATATTTTCAGCGTGCAAGCCTGTTGAAACAGGAAAGGATGCAACCGGAGAAAAAACCGAATCAACAGAACCAAAGGAAGAAAATAAGGAAGCAGAAGCTGTGCCTGAAAAATCGGTAGAACAGAAATTAACCTTTGCTCTGCAAAATGAACCCGACGGTATGGACCCGGGAATTACAAATAATACATATGCAATACCGTTCCTTTGCAATGCATTCGAGGGTTTGGTAACCTATGATAATGATAACAACCTTGTACCGGGCAATGCAGAAGGCTGGGAAGTAAGCAAGGATGGATTGACTTATACCTTTAAGCTTCGTGACGGGCTAAAGTGGTCTGATGGAAGTGATTTAACATCAGAAGATTTTATATATTCTTGGAAAAGAGTTTTAGATCCGAAAACAGGCAGCAGATTTGTTGATATGTTGACTTCATATATTAAAAATGCACAAGAATATTATGAAGGAAAATGTGAAGAAAAGGATTTGGGCATTAAAGCAATTGATAAAAAAACATTGGAAATTACTTTAAAGGCTCCTACTCCGTTTTTCTTGGATATTCTTTCAATCTGGGTATATGATCCGGTTAAAAAGGATGTCGTAGAGGCTGCTCCGGAAAGATGGGCTCAAGATGCAAAAACCTATATATCTAACGGACCGTTTAAAATAACTGAAATAAACTTCGGTGAGAGCGTTGTATTAGTTAGAAATGAAAATTATTGGAACGCAAAAAATGTTAAATTAGAACAAATTACATTCAGATATATACCTGAACAGGCAACAGCATTATCAGCCTTTGAATCCGGAGAAATAGACGGCTCAAAGGAGGTTCCGCCGGCAGATTTACCGAGACTTAAGGCAGAAAGTGATTCTCTGCAGATAGTTCCAAGCTTTGGTACTACCTTCTATCTGATTAATAATAAGGCTAAGCCGTTAGACAATGTAAAGGTTCGTAAAGCTCTTAACTTAGCTCTTGACAGAACTGCATTGATTGAAAATGTACTTCAGTCAACCGATGAACCGGCTTCCTCAATAGTATCTCCCGGATATATGGTTAATGGAAAGGATTATACAGACGGACGTCCTAACCATGATATTACACCGACTGCCAATGTAAAAGAAGCACAGAAGCTACTTGCGGAAGCAGGCTATCCGGACGGAAAGGGCTTTCCTGTTTTGAAGTTCTCATATAGTACAAATCCTATTTTCAAGAAAACAGTAGAGGCTATGCAGCAGATGTGGAAACAAAACTTGAATATTGACATGGAGATAAGTACTGAAGAATGGAAGGTTTACTACGATAATGTTCAGGCAGGAAAATATGAAATAGCACAGATGGGCTGGGGAGGAGATTATCTGCATCCAATGACATTCCTTCCGCTATTCGTTACAGACGGACCTAATAATAACTCCTTCTATTCAAATCCAAAATATGATGAGCTGGTAGCCAAGGCACAATCAGAAATAGATGAAGTAAAGGCTGCCGCAATAATGAGAGAAGCAGAAGAGGTGTTGATGGCGGATTACCCATTCCTTCCTTTATTCCACAGGTCTTATACATT
Source organism: Bacillota bacterium (assembly GCA_036846385.1). Taxonomy (GTDB): domain Bacteria; phylum Bacillota; class Clostridia; order Tissierellales; family Sedimentibacteraceae; genus Sedimentibacter. The sequence continues at coordinate 3,092 of DAIUCB010000022.1, forward strand.
CCTTATGAAGCCGTATGTAAAGGGCTGGGGACTTACTCCTCTTAACAACCTATATTTTAAAAATGCATATATAGAAAAATAGACCAATAAAACAGATGCGGTTTTTGGACCGCATCTGTATATTAAAAAGACATAGAGAGGTAAAATATGAATGATATAATCGGAACAATAGAAATGGAAAACGGAGATAAAATGTCATTTGAATTGTATTATGATAAGGCACCGATAAGTGTTGCTAATTTTGTAGATTTGGCAAATACCGGCTTTTACGACGGGCTGTGTTTTTTCAGAGTTGTAAAGGATTTTGTAATTCAAGGCGGTTCAATAGACAATAGGATGATGACAGACAGTGATTTCCATATTGTAGGTGAGTTTGCACAGAATGGTATTGATACCGGAATAAAGCATGTCAGAGGAGTTCTATCTATGGCAAGAGAGGATGATTTTAATACAGGAGGAACACAATTCAGCATTATGCATAAGGATGCACCAAGATTGGATGGCAGATATGCTGCCTTTGGAAAGCTGATTGACGGCTATGAGGTCCTGGATAAAATTGCTGAAATAGAGGTTGAACCGCCGGAAAAGGAAAACAGACCGTTAGTAATGCCGAGAATAAAGCAAATAAGAGTTAATACAAATGGACAAATATTAGAAGTTCATAGATTACCTTAACAGTACATAAGGTGTGTAGCTTAAATGCTTACACACCTTTATAATGTTTATTTATTTTAAACTTGATTCTAATTCTCTCATCGCAAGAATCGTTTGTTCAATTAAATAATCTAAATCCCAGCCAAGCATATCGGCTCCCAGCTGTATAGTTTCTCTTGAGCAGCCGGCGGCAAAGCTTGGAGTTTTGAATTTTTTCTTCACGGATTTTAATTCTAAATCCATAAAGCTTTTAGAAGGTCTCATTAATGCGGCAGCACCAATTAAGCCGGTAAGTTCATCGACTGCAAATAATACCTTTTCCATAATATGCTCTGGCTTAATATTAGAACCTGTAAGTCCATAACCGTGGCTTGCAACAGCATGAATAATTTTATCATCGATACCCTTTGATTTCATTATTTCCTGTACCTTTACGCAGTGTTCTTCGGGATACATTTCAAAATCAAGATCGTGCAAAAGACCTACAATTCCCCAGAATTCAATCTCATTTTCAAAGCCAAGCTTCTGTGCAAAATATCTCATTACACTTTCAACGGTTTCTGAATGCTTTATATGAAAATCCTCTTTGTTATATTCGTTTAATAATTTCCAAGCTTCTTCTCTTGTAATTTGATTATTCATACTATTTCCTTCCTTGAGTTATATTTTCATTTTATTATATTTAAATATTTAAATAAAGTCAATATCATGAAATAAAAAGAGGCTTGTATTAAGCCCCTATTATATTTATCTTGATAGTCTTATGAATTTCTTTCTGTTCTGTTTTTAAAAATATATATCTTAGTATCATCATCCGGTTCATCAGAATCCATTCTTTTGCCGTTAACATATGTGTCACCGTTTTCTCCGTCAGTATTTTCATTGCATGGATCCGGACAGCACCATCTTCCGACAATTTCTCGGGTATCGCATGCATTATTAAAATTTTTGTACATATCATCAGACTCCTTTAAAAATATACAAAAAAGCTACAAAAAAAGTAGAATCTTGTACATTATGTTATGTCGAATTTTGTTATATGTACATGTTTTTAAAACAAAATATTTTAAAATACTAAACTATTTAAATGCCAAAATAATTATAAATATTTAAATTTATATTTTATATTTTTTCAGCTTATTATTGGTGCTGCAATAAACAAATTACGACCTAAGGCAATATAATCAGTTAATAAACTTACAAAAATAAGTTATTGATTTTACATAAAAAATATGTTAGTATTTATATAAAAAAAGGATATAAAATGAGAGAATTAACTAGAGTTCAATCTATTGACAGAGCCGTTTCCATATTGAGGTGTTTTTCTGAAAAAAAAAGAGAACTAAAGCTGTCCGAGATATCAGAACAAACAGGACTTAATAAAAGTACTGTTCACGGTATATTAAATACTCTTAAGTTCCATGATATTATTAATCAGGATGAAACCACTCAGAAATATAGACTTGGCTTGTATTTAATTGAATTAGGTGAATTAGTTATCAGTTCAATGGATGTAAGGCGAATTGCATATCCGATAATAGAAGAAATTTGCTATAAGCTTGAAGAAACAGTTCATGTAGGTATTTTAGATGGTATTGAAGTTGTATATGTGGATAAAAAGGAATGTGACAAATCAATTAAAATATCCACAAAAATTGGTGCAAGAAACCCTGCCTATTCAACAGCTGACGGAAAAGTTATGCTTGCCCATTTAGATTTAGAAACGCAATTGGCTATAATACCTGAGAATATTAAAAAATTCACTCCAAATACCATAACAGATAAAAAAAGTGTAATTGAGCAGCTTGCTATAATCAGAAAGAACGGTTATGCAATTGATTACGAGGAAAATGTAGTTGGATTAACCTGCGTTGCGGCACCGGTTTTCGATTATACGGGCAAGGTCAAATACGGAATAAGTGTCACAGGACCTACAATAAGAATGACAGAAGAAAAAATATCCGATGCAATAAATGTTTTAAAGGATGCAGTAAATAGAATTTCATATTTATTTGGTTTTAGGGAGTAGCTGATATAAAGCATATTCCTTTTATTAAAGTTTATAATAGAAACGATGTTCAGCAATGCTGAATGAAATGAGATAATTGTATGATATTATGAAATTAATTTCAATATAATTACTTCATTTGTTATTATTTCACAATTTTTACTTTAGAAACCTATAGAATATTGAATAATATTGTACAATTTGCTTAAATTGTATATAAATCAAGAAAAAAGGAGAAGATTATGGAGACTAAAATTGTAATAATAGGTGCCGGCTATGCAGGTATTTTAACTGCTAAAAAACTAGCCAAGAAATTTAAGAAAAATAATGATGTCAATATTACAATTATTGATAAAAATCCTTTTCATACAATGTTAACCGAGCTTCATGAGGTTGCGGCTAATCGTGTTGACGAAGATAGTATTAAAATCAGCTTAAAAAAGGTTTTTGCAGGAAGAAAGGTAAATGTTAAGCTTGATAAGGTAAATTCAATCGATTTTGATAAAAAAACTGTTTTAGGCGAAAATGAAAAATACAATTATGATTATTTAGTTCTTGCAGCAGGTTCAAAGCCGACAGATTTTGGTATTAAAGGTGTTAAGGATCATGCTTTCATGCTATGGTCATATGAGGATGCAGTAAAGCTAAAGGATCATATTCACAATATGTTCAGGAAGGCTGCAGTTGAAACAAATATATCGGAAAAGAAAAGAATGTTAACCTTTCATGTAGTAGGTGCCGGTTTTACAGGTGTTGAAATGATTGGAGAGCTTGCTGAATACGTTCCGTTTTTATGTGAAAAATATGAAATTGACCAAGAGCTTGTAACACTTGTTAATGTTGACGGTCTTTCAAGAACAGTTCCAAATCTTGAAGAAGATTTGTCAAGGAAGGTTGAAAAGCGACTTGCAAAAATGGGGGTTAAGCTTTTGCTTAACAATTTCGTTCAAGGTGTCGGCAGTGATTATATTGAAACTAAAAATGGTGACACTATTACAAAGCATACAACAGGTACAGTAATATGGGCAGCAGGAATTGAAGGTTCGGATATTACTGAAACAGTAACAAAACAACTCCAGGCTGCAGGCAGGGGACGTATAAAGGTTGATAAATATCTTCGTTCAGTAGATGACGAACATGTATATGTAATTGGTGACAATATGTTTTTTATCCCCGAGGGAGAGGAAAGACCTGTACCTCAGATAGTTGAAAACGCTGAACACAGCTCAGCTACAGCAGCCCACAATATTCTTTGTGCAATTGAAGGACAAGGAGAAATGAAATCTTATAAGCCTGAGTTTCATGGCTTTATGGTTTGTGTCGGCGGACGCTATGGAGTTGCAAGTGTCGGCTTACCAAATCACATGTTCAAGCTGCCATCATTCTTGGCCATGTTTGCTAAGCATTTTATAAATATAGTTTACTTTATACAGGTTTTAGGCTGGAATAAAATATTCAGCTATATTAAGCATGAATTCTTTACAATCAGAAACTGCCGAAGCTTTGTGGGAGGACATTTTTCAAACAGAACTCCAAGCTTTTTATTAGTACCCTTGAGAATATGGCTTGGCGGAGTTTGGGTGTTTGAAGGAGTAATGAAAATTGCAGAGGGTTGGTTTAATTATCCCAAATTAACAGGCTTTTTCGGCGGGGCAAGTGCATGGTATAACAGTATAATAAATCCGGGTGCAGCTGATGGCGTCAGTGCAGCAACATCCTCTGCTGCAGAAGCAGTTGTCGATGCAGTAACTTCAGCAACCGGAGCAGGAGCAGGTGAAGCAGTAAAGGCAGCAGGTACGGCAATTTTAAATTTTAATTTTTTAGGGTTATTTCAGGTTATCTTCGTTAGCGGAAAAGCTGTAATCGAATCAACTATAAGTGATTTTGCATTTAAATTAAACGTTCCGTTGATGAATTGGTTTGTAGATTCCTTCATTATACCAAATGAACCGGTACAGATCTTTATGCAAGGATTTATTGTATTAGCAGAAATTTTAATTGGTCTGGCTTTGATTGGAGGACTGTTTACTGCTCCTGCATCATTTATGTCTATAGTATTGCAATTTATGTTTGTTTGTACAACAGGTTTGTATTTAAATACATTTTGGATGATATTTGCTTCAATTGCGCTTTTAATTGGAGCAGGCAGAACCTTTGGGTTAGATTATTATGTAATGCCATATCTTAAAAAGAAGTGGAAGCAAATACCTTTTGTGAGAAGGCTGTATATTTACAATGATTAATGAGAATATAAAAACGAATGAAGAAAATACAATAATAAATTATGAGCAGGCAATAGTGCTTGTGGAAAAAGAAATTGATAAAGCATTGTCTTCCTCACCTCGCATAATCAGAGGATACACTGAGTATTTAATGTCATCTAAGGGTAAGTTTATACGCGCATATTCTTTATTAGCTTGTGCTGAGGATAAGGATGGTCTGCTGCATCCTAACGCTGTTAAATTTGCTGCAGCTATTGAGCTTCTGCATCTTGCCACACTTGTTCATGATGATGTAATTGACAATGCGGACTTAAGAAGAGGAAATGAAACGTTACAAAAAAGATATGGCAAAAGAACTGCTGTCATTTGTGGTGACTACCTGTTGGCTTTATCACTAAAATTGGCTGCATCTGTTCAAAATAAAGAAGATTATCTGGATTTAGATATACCGGATTATGTAAGCAAAGTATGTATCGGAGAATTAAAGCAGCATATAAATAATTTTAATTTTAATCTGTCAGTATATAAGTATTTAAAAATTATATCAGGAAAAACAGCTGCATTATTTGAAGCATCCTTTTATGCAGGGGCTGTTTTATGCGAAAAGGATAAGATTGAGCTTAATAAATATAAGGAGCTTGGAAGATATATCGGTATGATTTTTCAGTTGACAGATGATTGCATGGATTATGAAAATACCGTTGAGGAGGCTAAAAAGCCCGTTCAATCTGATTTTGAGCAAGGAGTAATAACATTGCCGCTTATTTACACCTTAAAAGCTTCTGCTGAATTTAAAGAAAAGGCTTCTAATAGAGAGCTTTCTGCAGAGGATATAAATACGGCAGTTATAAAATCCGGCGGCTTAAAATATACACATATGCTGTCAAAGAAATACTATAATAAGGCCTTTAAGATAATCAAAGAACTAAATATTGCTGATAAAAAAAGAAAGAAGCTGCAGCAAATATTGGATAAGGCTTGTAGAATTAAATAATAATTAATTCATTGGAATAGAATTATATTTATGATTCAACTATAGAAATATTTATGCTATAATCCAAGTATTACTTGGTTTATATAGATTAAAACATACATCTTAGGGAGGATATTATGAAAAAAATATTAGCATTGCTTATGGTTGTTGCAATGGTATTGGTTGCATTTGTCGGATGCAGCAAGCAGCCTGCAGAGCAGCCAAAAACAGAAACACCGAAAACAGAAACACCAAAGACGGAAACACCTGCGGCTACAGGTGATGCTGTTAAAACAGGCATCGCAGTAATTTCATCAATCGGTAAATCAACAGATGCTGCTTCTGATAAAGAAGGATTGGCTCAAGTTGACTCAACTGTTGTTGCTGTTACAGTTGATAAAGACGGAAAAATAGTTAAATGTGCTATTGACAGTGCACAAACAAAAATAAATTTTTCTGCAGATGGTAAAATAACTACTGACAAAACAAAAATATTTGCTGCAAAGCAAGAGCTTGGAAAAGAATATGGAATGTCAAAGGCATCAAAGATAGGCAAGGAATGGAATGAGCAGGCAAATGCACTTGCAGCTTATGTAATCGGTAAAACTGTAGATGAAGTAAAGGGCATTAAGGTTACTGAAGAAGGCGTTCCGACAGATGCTGATTTAGCTGCATCAGTTACTGTTAAAATCGGCGGATACGTTGATGCTATAGAAAAAGCTGTAGCTAATGCAAAGGATTTAGGAGCTAAAGCAGGGGATAAATTAGGACTTGGAGTTACAACCTCAATTGCCAAATCAGCAGATGCAGGCGAAAAGGACGGAGTTGCTCAAGCGTATACTTATTACACTGCTACAACCTTTGGAGCAGACGGCAAAATAACAAGCTGTGCTATTGATGCTTCTCAAAGTAATGTTAACTTTACTAAGGAAGGTAAAATTACTTCTGACTTAAAAGCACCGTTAAAATCAAAGGTTGAATTAGGCAATGATTACGGAATGAAAAAGGCTTCAAAAATCGGTAAAGAATGGTTTGAGCAGTCTGATGCATTCTCAAAATATGCAGTTGGGAAAACTGTAGAAGAGATAAAGGGAATTGCAGTAGATGAAAAAGGTCATGCAACATCTGCTGATTTAACTGCATCAGTAACAGTCGGAATCGGTGAATTCCAAGAAACAATTGAAAAAGCACAAGCAAATGCAAAATAGTAAATAAAATTTTTAATTAAGGGGTAGTTGCTACCCCTTAATTTTGAGGTGAATAACTTGATAAAAAAACCTATTACAATTTTAATAATATTATCTATCATTATAAATATGACAGCTTGCAATTATATCAATAAGCAAACCCGTTATGAGGCAGAATTTCTGGAGCTGTTTGATACCGTAACAACGATTGTCGGTTATGCTGAAAGTAAGGAGAAGTTTACTGCTATAACACAGTCAATCTATGATAATCTCAAAGAGTATCACGAGCTATATGATATTTATAATGACTATGAAGGAATTAATAATATTAAGACGATCAATGACAATGCAGGAGTTAAGCCTGTTAAGGTTGACAAGAAAATAATTGATCTGCTTCTTTTTTCAAAGGATGCTTATAAATTTACCAAAGGTAAAACCAATATTGCTTTTGGGTCTGTGCTTAAAATATGGCATGATTATCGGACCGCAGGAGTCGAGAATCCTGAAAACGCAGAGCTGCCTCCGGTTGAATTATTAAAAGAAGCGTCACTTCATACAAATATAGACAATATTATTATAGATGAAAATAATTCTACAGTATTCTTAAATGACTCAAAAATGAGTCTAGATGTCGGAGCCGTGGCTAAAGGCTATGCGGCAGAACAGGTAAGCAGAGCTGCTAGAGAAAATGGTTTAATATCAGGTCTTGTAAGTGTCGGAGGTAATGTTTGTGCAATAGGTAGTAAGGCTGATAATAATAAAAAATGGAATGTTGGAATACAAAATCCGGACAAGGAAAATCAAAACAGTATTTTGCATACGGTAGATTTATCTGATGAAGCACTTGTTACAAGCGGAAATTATGAAAGATACTACACAGTAAACGGAAAGAAATATAATCACATTATAAATACTGAAACCTTATTCCCAGCAGATTATTTTGCAGCCGTTACGATTATTTGTGAGGATTCAGGCAAAGCAGATGCACTTTCTACTGCATTGTTCGATATGCCCCTTGAGGAAGGCAAAAAAATAATCGAGAGTATTCCGGATACCGAAGCAATGTGGGTTTATAATGACGGAAAAATAGAGTACAGCAAAAATTTTATGGATTATATAAAAAAATAATTTTAAAATATATTATAAGGCCCTAGAATATTTGCTCATAAAAAAGATAATACAATAAATTTGAACAAAAGAAAAAACTTAAACGGAAAAAAACTATCCCTCAAGATTGAGTGCAGGAGAGTACTATTTATTTAAATTGTCTTGCAAGCTATAGAGGGCAGCTTATATTGCAATTACGTTTTTCTGTAATATAAGCTATAGAAAAAATGTCCTGTTCCATTAATTGTATCTATTGACAAATTTGCTATTTATGATATAATTTAAATACAAATTACACGGAGGTGTGCTATAAGATGAAAAGCACTACTTGCTATTTTAATTTCTAAAGGGAAATTAATATTTAAAGAAGTTTAAAAACCTGATTTATCAGGCTTATTTGGTATACTTCTTTACAGTGCGCAGGTATAGGCTTTAAAACTTATAGACTAAAATATAAATCTTCGTTTTACATTTTTATTTTGCGATTATACGCTCATTCTTTGTGTAAAATATTATTGATATTTTTAGGCTGTATTGAAGCTCTATGCTTTGTTACAGCCTTTTAATTTTGCAGAGAAGTAAAATTACCATTAATGTTGTTAATTGGGTTAAATCATAGAAGGGAGAATAAGAAAAAAGAATTAATTGTAAGATTAAATTTATTTGTAAGAATTTTTATAAAAAGAAACAAAATAGATGCTTTAAAGGGAAGCGCTATTTTTGAAAGGATGTGACATATTGAATAAGAAAAACAAATCAAATTTAAGAATTATATTATCCTATGCCGGCGGATTCAGGCTGCTCATTTTTATTTCGGCAGCAGCAACAATACTGAGGGTTTTCGTAAACTTTATTACACCCCAGGTTGTAAGATTCACCGTTGATTCAATAATCGGAGATGAGCCTGTAAATTTTGGTCCGTCATTGATGAGCATTATTGATGCATTAGGCGGCAGGGCCGGTATAAGGGAAAATATATGGATTTGTGCACTTGCAGTTCTGATTCTTGCTGTAGTGACATGCATTTGTGATTTTGTGGGGAGAATTACAATTGCGAAATCGTCGGAGGGTATCATCAAAAGTTTAAGAAACAGCCTTTTCGAGCATATACAAAAGCTTCCTTACAGTTATCACGTTAAAAATCAGACCGGTGATCTGATACAAAGGTCTACATCTGATGTAGAGGTTGTGAGAAATTTTATTTCTACTCAGCTTTCGGAAATGTTCAGAACGATAGTTTTGATAATAATATCGCTCATACTGATGTTTTCCATGAATTTCAGACTGTCATTGGTAGTTTTGATTTTTGTTCCTGTAATATTAATTTATTCTGCAGTATTTTACGGTATATTATCTAAAAGATTTCTGGTGGCAGACGAAGCTGAAGGGCAGCTGTTTTCATCTGCACAGGAAAATCTGACCGGCGTGAGAGTTGTAAGGGCGTTCGGCAGAGAAAAATATGAAATAGATAAATTCAGTGAAAAAAACAATAAATTCTCCGATTTGTGGGTAAAGCTAGGGTATCAGCTGGGGTACTACTGGGGAATAGGGGACATTGTAACAGGATTGCAGGTTATGACAGTCACAGCCCTCGGAATAGTTCAGGCTGCTAACGGAGTTATAACGCTTGGTGAATTTCTGGTTTTTGTATCGTATAATTCAATGCTGGCGTGGCCTGTCAGAAGCTTTGGACGTATTTTGGGTGAGCTCAGTAAAACCAAGGTCTCGGTAAACCGTATATGTGAAGTGCTGAATGAACCTGAGGAACCTGATGAATCTCACGGCATAGAGCCTGATATGAATCAGGATATAGAATATAAGAATGTATCATTCAAATACGAGGGACAAAATTCGGTAGTAAGCGATATAAGCTTTAAGATAAAAGCAGGAACAACCTTTGCAATACTGGGAGGTACCGGTTCAGGAAAAACAACGCTTATGCATCTTCTTAACAAGTTGTATGATTTGCCGGAGAATTCGGGCTCCATTACAATTGGAGGAGTTGATATAAGAAAAATTAACAGAGAGTATCTCAGGCGCAATATCGGCATGGTTCTGCAGGAACCATTCCTATTTTCAAGAACCATAAAGGAAAATATAAGCATAACAAAAAATAATTCAAATATGAATGAAATCAAAGAAATATCGAGGATTGCACATGTCGATGAAGCTATTGAAAACTTTTCTAAGGGTTATGACACAATAGTTGGAGAAAGAGGTGTTACGCTGTCAGGCGGACAGAAGCAGCGAGTTGCAATAGCAAGAATGCTTCTGCAAAATACGCCTATTATGGTTTTTGATGATTCTTTGTCTGCCGTAGATTCAGAAACTGATGCAAAAATAAGAGATGCTTTGAAAAAAGACAGGAAGAATTCCACCATCATTCTCATTTCCCACCGCATAACAACCCTCATGCAGGCTGATATGATTCTGGTAATAGACAAGGGAAGAGTTTCTGAAATAGGAACCCATGAGGAGCTTATTGCCAAGGATGGAATTTATAAAAAAATTTATGATGTTCAGATGAATTTGGCAAATGATATACTGAACTAAGCGAGGTGATTTGATTGTCTGATTATGAAGAAGAATATGTGAATAAGTCATTTAATATAAAGGTATGGTTTAAGCTTAAACGTTTTTTTCTGCCACACATGAAAAAAATGATAGGAATAGTTGTATTTATGCTTCTGATAGCATTTTTTGATATAATGATGCCGCTGTTTCAAAGGTATGCGGTAGATAATTTCATTACTTCAAAAACCACAGAGGGGCTTGGCGGATTTGTCGCTGTTTATGCTTCAGTGCTGGTAATACAATCTTTGATTGTTATAATTTTCGTGCGTCTTGCAATTGTTGTCGAGATGCGTATAGGTTTTGATTTGAGGGAAGCAATTTTTACCCATCTTCAGAAGCTTTCTCTGTCATATTACAATATAACTCCTGTCGGATACATAATGTCAAGGGTTTTGAGCGATACAAACAGGATAGGTTCCATGATAGCATGGGGACTTGTCGATGTATTTTGGTCCGTAACTTATGTTACAGGAGTCTTTATAGCGATGATTGCTCTGAATCCAAAGCTTGCTCTCATCGTTATAACAATTGTTCCTGTGATGGCGGTTATAACCTTTTATTTTCAGAAGAAGCTTTTGGAAACAAACAGAAAAATAAGAAAAATTAATTCAAAGATGACAGGTGAATTCAACGAGGGAATAACGGGAGCGCGTACTACTAAGACTCTCGTTATTGAGGAAAGCAACCTTGAAGGATTCAAAGAGGTTACAAACCTCATGGAAGCGACATCTATAAAGATGTTGAAGCTCAATGCTTTATATATACCGATAATAATGTTTTTCAGTTCGATACTAACTGCGATAGTTCTTTCAAGGGGAGGATACCTCGCCATGAATGACTTGATGATGATTGGTACTCTTTCAGCATTCCTGTCATATGCAATAGGCATATTTGAACCTATTCAGCAGCTTGCCAGGGTGTTTACAGAGGTTATATCTCTGCAGGCAAATATTGAAAGAGTAACGGAACTTCTGGAGAAGGAACCTCTCATAAAGGACAGTGATGCTGTAATAGAGAAATACGGTGATAATATCAATCCTAAAAAAGAAAACTGGGAAAAGATAATAGGAGAAATAGAGTTCAAAAATGTTACATTTAAATATCCTGATGGTGATGAAGAGGTTTTGAAAAATTTCAATCTGCATATACCGGCAGGAACAAATGTTGCTATAGTAGGTGAAACGGGTGCAGGAAAGAGCACACTTGTAAATCTTGCGTGCAGGTTCTTTGAACCAACTGAGGGAGAGATACTGATTGACGGCAAGGATTACAGAAATATGTCACAGCTTTGGCTTCATTCAAATCTGGGCTATGTTTTACAAAATCCACATTTATTTTCAGGTACTATAAGAGAAAATATTCGGTATGGAAAGCTTGATGCAACTGATGATGAGGTTGAGAGAGCAGCAGAGCTTGTATCTGTTGACACAATTGTAGAAAAGCTTGAAAAGGGGTATGAATCCGAGGTCGGAGAAGGCGGAGACAGATTGTCAACAGGAGAAAAACAGCTTATCTCAATTGCAAGAGCTATCTTGGCAGATCCGAAAATTTTTGTTTTGGATGAAGCTACTTCATCAATTGATACTAATACAGAAAAGCATATTCAAGAAGGTATAGAATATTTATTAAAGGGTCGTACCTCCTTTATCATAGCTCATAGATTATCTACAATTAAAAAAGCAGATATAATATTAGTTGTTAAGGATGGAAAAATAATAGAGCAAGGAACCCATAAGGCTTTAATAGATGCAAGAGGATATTATTATAACTTGTATACTAAGCAATATGAGGAGGAGAAAACCCTGGAGGTTTTGAAATAATTAACATTGACAGTGAATTTGATTTATGATAATATTTACTATGCTGTGCTACATGGGGAGGTAGCGGTGCCCTGTACTTGCAATCCGCTGCAGCAAGGTGGAATTCCCTTTTAGAGGCTTAACTTGTGAGGTCTGACTCCTTCAAGTGGTGTTGAGAGCTTGGTCTTGCGCAATGAAATCCTATGAACCCTGTCAGGTCCGGAAGGAAGCAGCAGTAAGTAGATCCTTTCGTGTGTCGCAAGGGTGCTGAGCTTGAGCTAACTGTTGGAGTAGCGCTTGTAAATTATTGTCGAAGAAAGGGTGCACAGCTTTAATATAAAATCTATGGATGGGTATACCCCATCTTTTTTTTGCAAATTATACTGACATGTATTAAAAATATAAAACTGTATCTTTTAAAGGGTACAGTATTGTGTATAATAACAATGTAAATTATTTTTATGAGGAGAACAGATAGAGATGAACGATAAAAAAATAAAAGATATGGTATATGCATCCTTGCTTGCAGCTCTTATATGTGTAGCAACCTTTACTATAAAGGTTCCTTCGGTTGTAACAAATGGTTATGTTCATTTGGGTGACGGGTTTATATTTATTGCAGTAATATTGCTGGGAGGAAAAAGAGGAGCATGGGCAGCAGCCATAGGTGCTTCATTGGCAGATATTATAGGAGGCTACAGTCATTATGCAATTCCAACCTTTATAATTAAGGGGATTATGGCATTGATAATGGCATATGTGATTAATAAAATGGATAAGGACAGTAAGATAAGCTGGATATTAGGCGCTGCTTTGGGAAGCGTATGGCAGATTGCAGCTTATTATGTAGTAGGCTCAATAATGATAGGAAGCTTCATATCTACGATTATGGATATACCGGGCAATGCAATTCAATCAATAGCCGGAATTATAGTAGCTGTAGTATTTGTATTGGCATTTAAAAATACACCGATAAGCAAAAAGATAACAGAAAATTAATAAAGACTGCAATTGGGCATAATACCCAATTGCAGTCTTTTAGGTTTGCTTGTTAAATTTAGTTTTACATTTTTGACAGGTAACTGATATTTTTCCTTTTCCTCTGGGAGCACGCAGCATTTGCTTGCAATTTGGACATTTAAAATATTTATATTTGTTGATATCCTTTAGTATAGAAGCTCTGGTTTTCAAATCTTTATATAAAGGATTCCACAGCCTTACAAATCTATAGTTTTCCTGCTGTCTTGCCGCAATATTTTTTGATAACATTCTGTATATACATAATCCAAAAACAATATATGATAATAATGTAAGTATTGAGGAAGAAAAGGCATCCCCTATAAAGGTCAGCAGCATGCCTAATATAATTATCGCCATCGAGAGCTGATCAGTGCCATACCTTCCATTCATAAACATTTTAAAACGATTCATAAGCTTCCTCCTATTGTGCGGCTGCTTCCGGGTTAATAAAATTAGGTGGTGTTAAAACGCCGGATAAATCCTTATCCTTTATAAAACCTGTCAATGGCCTGCTGTTAACTGTTATTTTTATTCCCTCAATATTCGGTATTGTTGAGTAGGAATAAACAAGTGATTCTATCATCATCATTTTTAAATCATCCTTACCTTCATATGCTTTTAAAAAGCTTTCGTTAAAGTCGAGAATTAAGTTCTTCTTATCTGCTTTTGCACTCTGCAGGGTAATGCCGTTGGGTATAGGGCTTATACCATAAGGCACTTGTGTATCCATAAAAGCATCAAACAGCTTTTGAGCTTTTATTTCAATCGTATCGCTGCCGGAGATTCCTGCTGCTTGTACATCAAGTGGATAATCAAACAAATAATATCTGTCATTTATTTTATAAGCTAAATAAATTAAATAGTTCTTTTTTGCGTTTGGTATTGCTTTTAATTTGTCAATGCCATGGAAATAATTATCAACGGCTTTTCTGTCTACTGTGAAGGATATGCTGTAAATCGGCCAATACCTGTCAACAGCGAATATTGTTTTGGTAAATGCTTCATATGCTAACAGTCCGCCTGTACTGCCGCTGTTGTACTGCAAATAACTGCCCGGGATATCTATTACTACGTTACCATTATTATATGTGCAGTTTGTAACATCACCGATTACTGTTTTCATATTTGCATTCAACGGTCCGTTTTGCAGCTGCTCAATTGCCATTCTGGTTAATGATTTATCTTCAACAACAAATCTTGTAACAGGAATTAATGCATCTGTATTATCTGTTGAAAAATACAATGTTAAGCCCTTTGTTCCAACCGGAGATGTTGTCATAGAAGGTATATAGGACCCTCCTGTATCATAGGTAACATTAAAATCTATTGTTGAAAGATTAGGGTCAGTAATTAAATTTGATTGCAGGACTATTTTATATGTTCCGTCTTTTAAGCCTAGCTTTTCCTTGCTGATATCAAGTGTGGTAACCATTGGGTTATCCTTATTGATAGTCAGAGTTGTATCTGATGTAAGCTTTACAAGCTCTAAATTATCTATGTTTTCCGCAACTAATTTATTGTTTTCATATATGTTTG
>DAIUCB010000023.1:0-17655 GCA_036846385.1 Bacillota bacterium
ACTCCGCCGATTTTAATTATTTCCGATGGCTGAAAGTTTATTCCTGCAATATTAATCCACCTTTGCGCTCCATTGGACGCTACTCCGATAATTATAGTTAATAGGGCAAAACCAATACATGCAAGAAAAATCAATTTATTTAATCTTGCGTAAATTTTGTAATTTATATTAGTAAAAAATATCATAGCAGCTAACCCAACCAACGCTGCAATAATTTGTTTTTTCAGAAAATAAAAAGGCTGCCCATTAAATTTATAATATCCATCCGGGTAACTTGAGCTATATACCATTAAAAAGCCAAAAAGCACCAATATTATAATCACTATGACCAATACCCAGTCAACGGCTCTCCTGCCTGTTTTTTGAACTTTTTGTATTTTTTGTGCATCCTCCATAATATTTTACCCTTTCCCTAAAATACGTCATTTTTAAGATGGTAAACAAAGCATCATTCTGCTCCGTAATATTTCACTCTTTCTTTAAAGTCACGTCCTCTTACCTCATAGTTCGGATACATGCCCCAGCTTGCACAGGCAGGCGATAAAACCACATTATCACCTATGTCAGCCAATTCAAAGGATTTTTTTACTGCCTCATCCATGGTTTGCACCCTATATATATTATTATATCCGTGACATCGTGCACATTTTTCTATTTCATCTGCTGTCTGCCCCAATAAAATCAATGCTTTTACCTTATCATCAAAGGCTTCGATAAATTCATCAAACAAGGATTTTTTATCATAGCCTCCCGCTATCAGTATAATTGGTTTTTCAATTCCTTTTATTGCTTTTATCGATGCATCGGGATTTGTTCCCTTTGAATCGTTATAAAATTTTACTCCGTTATATTCTCCGCAAAATTCAAGCCTGTGCTCAACACCTTTAAATTCCCTCAATACCTTGGCTATTATCTCCGGGGCAATTTTTAAAGCAAGAGCAGCTCCTGCGGAAGCCATTGCATTTTCTGTATTATGCTTTCCCGGTATAAAAATATCGGCTGCATTGACTATAAATGTAGATTTTTCATTTTCACGATAAATAATTTTACCCTGATGAATAAAAATTCCTTCATTTAATTCTCTGTCAGAGCTGAAATAAATGATTTTAGCATTAATATTTTTACTCAGTCCTCTTATTATTTCATCTTCATAGTTGAGAATTGCATAATCATTTTCATCCTGATTAATCATATTTTTATATTTTGCTTCTATATAATTTTCCAAGGTGTGATGAAAGTCCATATGATCGGGAGTTATATTCGTCAGAACGCTGACATGAGGTTTAAATTCATAGGTACCTGCTAATTGAAAGCTGCTGGTTTCTGCAACTAATATTTCATCAGCATCAGCATTTAGGGAGTCCAGAAACATACCATAGCCAATATTACCTGTAACCTTGTATTTTCTGCCGCTTTCTCTTATGATTTCCCCTATGAGGGTGGTGGTGGTGGTTTTTCCGTTCGTTCCTGTAATAGATACTATAGTACCCCTTGTAACCAAATATGCTGCTTCTATATCGCTTATTATCTTTTTATTTTTTGCTGCCAATTTTTGTATAATAGGTGTTTCATACTTAATACCGGGGCTTTTTATCGCTAAATCTATATCATCAATATTAAAATTGTCGTCAGCCAGGTAGTATTTTGCATTAATTCCTTCTAATTCCTTTAACCTTTCTGACAGCATTTCCCTTGATGATGCATCATAAACGGATATTTCCGCACCGAGACGGTTCAGACCCTTTACACAGGCTACACCTGATATTCCAAGTCCGACAACCAGTATTTTTTTATTTTTCATAAACATTTTAAACATCTCCTTAAATAAAGCCACAAATACATTTATTATTATATATTATCATGATTTCCAAACAAGCTTACTTATATCATAATAAGCATATTATAATTTTATGTAGCTATATTGAATAAATTCCTATAAAAGCTAATATTACTGTTACTATCCAAAATACTCCGACTACCTTGGTTTCCTTCCAGCCGCACATTTCAAAGTGATGATGGAGTGGCGCCATTTTAAATACTCTTTTTCCGGTTTTTTTAAAGTATAAAACCTGTATAATAACAGATAATGCTTCCGCAAAATACAATCCTCCTATTAACGGAATAACCAGAATAAGATTTGTTATTACCGCAACAGAGGATACTGCTCCTCCGAGAGCAAGAGAGCCTGTGTCTCCCATAAACACCTTTGCCGGATGAGCATTGTGTTTTAAAAATCCAAGACAGGAGCCTGCCACTGCAGCGCTTACTATTGCAATTCCTTCATAAACACCGCTTTGTGATGTGAGATCATTGGCAATAAGGCTGAAGGCCGCCATTACAATAAGAGTAACTCCCGTATTTAACCCATCCAATCCATCTGTCAAATTAACGGCATTTACGATACCGATTATAACAAATGTTGTAAAAGGAATATAAAACGCTCCTAAATCTATATATGTATTAACCATAAAGGGTATTACAAGCTTAGTACCGTGTACGCTGTAAACCGATCCGTAAAAAGCAAGTAACAATGCGAAAATAAGCTGCCCGATAATTTTTTGATATGCCTTTAAGCCAAGATTACGCTTTAATACAACCTTTATATAATCATCTAAAAATCCTATTATTCCAAAACCGAGTATGAAAAATATCACCGCACCGATTTCTTTTGAATAAAATCTGCCGGTGGTAATTGAAATTATTATTCCGAGTATAATCAGTACACCTCCCATGGTTGGTGTACCTGACTTGGTATAATGTGACTTAGGGCCTTCCTCTCTGATGCTTTGTCCTACTTTTAATCTTCTTAATACCGGAATAACAACCGGTCCCAGAAATAAGGTTATTAAGAACGATACGATTATTACCCTGATTATTTGTGAACTGTCCTGCATTTTGCTACTCCTTAATTGTTATTTAATCCCCGTTTCTTTTCTACCATTTTTATTGCTCTTTTGGCAATAGTTGCTTCATCATATGGTATTTTTTCAACTCCCATATCCTGATAAGGCTCGGTCGATTTACCCGCTAACAATATTACATCCTTACTGCGGCAGTTGTCAATAGCATAATATATGGCTTCCTCCCGCTCTATTATAATTTTATATTCACCATAATATTTTTCAACGCCCTTAGCTATTTCCAAGCAAATTTCGTAGGGATCCTCAAATCTTGGATTATCTGATGTCAATATGCTTAAATCACAATATTTTCCTGCAATTTCGCCCATTGGAGCACGTCTTGAAATATCTCTTTCCCCTCCTGCTCCAAACATTACTATCTTTCTGCCCTCGGCAAATTCATTAATTGTATCCATTACCTTTTCCAGACCATCAGGAGTATGTGCAAAATCAAGTATGATAATACAATCAAGGTTGTTTTTTAATATTTCAAATCTTCCCTCCACTCCCTTGATTGTTGACAGTGCAGCAATTATGTCATTTATATTAACGCCCTGTGTAAAGGCGGCTCCTAATGCTCCCATTGAATTTAAAACACTGAATTTGCCCGGAGTATTAACATGAGCCTTTTTAATAATTCCGTTAATATTTAAATCAAAGCTTGTTCCATGCATTGTAGTTACAAGGTTACTTGCTTTTATATCAGCTTTCCTGTCGATTGCATAGGATGATGCCGGAATATTATCTGCAATAAGCTCATTATATAATCTGAATCCATATGGATCATCTATATTAATAATATTATTGAGCTTTGTTTTATAGAATAGCTTTTTCTTTGCAAGATAATAATTTTCCATTGTTTCATGAAAATCCAAATGATCTCTTGTCAGATTTGTAAATATTCCGACATCTATTGATACATCATCTATACGGTTGAGCTCCAGAGCATGTGATGATACCTCCATAAAGCAATTATACACCGATTCTTGAACCATTTTGTTCAGATAGTGTTGTAAATCTGCTGATTCCGGAGTTGTATTGCTGATTTTGATTTTTTTATTATCTATCAATGTACCCATGGTTCCTATTATGCCTGATTTTTCTCCTAAATAATCATATATTCCCTTAAGCAAATAGGTTGTGCTTGTTTTCCCGTTGGTTCCTGTTACTCCGGTAATATTGATATGTTCCGACGGTCTGCCGTATAATATATTTGCGGCATGAGCCATAGCTTCTCTCGACGATTTAACCAATATAAAATTACTTTTTCCGGATACAGACTCAGGAACATATTCACAAATAACCGCAGCTGCTCCTGCAGTTAAGGCCGATTCAATATATTTATGTCCGTCGGCGGTGAAGCCTTTTATAGCAACGAAAATATCGCCCTTTTCAACCTTTTTAGAATCATAAGTAATACCGGTAATATCTACGCTGCTTTTTCCATAATAGCTTTCATAATTAAATTCTTTTAATAAATCATCTATCTTCATGGTTGATTGCTCCCTTTACAATATCAAATATATTTGATTATTTGATATTTATATTTTTAACCGAAATCAATTTTATCACATTCAAAATACAACTTCAATTAGCAATTAATTTTTTTTAGCCCGACCAATATGACTTACTGATAATTCATATAAAAGTATGGAACGGTTTTACCGTTCCTATGCTTTAATTTAGAATTAATGTGACAATAGAATTTTTTACAACCTTTTCTCCTGCCTTGGGGAATTGAGATTTTACGATTTTATCAGCTTCCACCTCAATAGTTATATTGCTCTGCAAATTTGCTTTAATAAGCTTATCTGTTGCTTCTGCAATAGTAAGTCCCAGTAAATTAGGCACCTCAACAGTTTGTGAAGCAACGCTTCCAAGCTCTTCCTCAGTGTATACAGGTTCAACGTCATAATATTTCATGATGTTTTCAAGTAAATCTGCAGCTACCGGCCCTGCCACTATACTGCCGTAATACCCGATATTTCTGTCAGGCTCATCAACCATTACTAAAGCAACAGCTTTGGGATTATCAACCGGAGCTACTCCTATGAAAGATGAAATAAACTTACCGTCAGGATATGTTCCGTTTATAACCTTTTGTGCCGTACCTGATTTTCCGCCTATTCTGTAGCCGGGTCTGTATGCTTGCTTTGTACCTGATTCTGCCGACTCTCTCATAAGCTGCAGCATTGTTTTTGAGGTTTCTTCAGATATAACCTTTCTTCTGACTACAGTATCGAAATTTTTAACTATATTACCGTCTTCGTCGATGAGCTGCTTAACTATCCTGGGCTCCAAAAGCTTTCCGCCGTTTGAAAGCGCCGAAACAGCCGTAACAAGCTGTATAGGTGTAAGAGTTACACCTTGACCAAAGGCTTGTGTTACAACATCTACATCCTTCATATTTTCAGGATGCTTTACTATTCCCGGTGCTTCTCCGTTCAGCTTTATTCCGGACAATTCTTCTAATCCAAAGGCTCTCAGATATTTGTAAAAAGCATCCTTCCCGATATCAAGACCTATTTCAGCCAATGCATCATTACATGAATTTTGTATAGCTTCTGACAGTGTCTGCTGACCATGAGGCCTGTAATGACGCCAGCATTTAATATTTTCACCCTTGATTTGCCTTACATAGCCGTCACAAAAATAAGTGGATTTTAAGGTTGCCGCATTTTCTTCAAGTGCAGCCGCAACAGTCAACAGCTTGAAGGTTGAACCGGGTTCATATATATCATTAACCGCAGGATTTCTCCACATATCATACCACGACTTTTTAAGCTCTTCTAATGGTAGCGCTGCCCATTGCTTTTTGATTTCTTCGTCAATCGGTGTTTTCGGACCATTAGGGTCATAATCGGGCTTGCTTGCCATTGCAAGTATATCTCCGTTATTAGGATCCATAACTACTATAGTAGCTCTTTTGGCATGATAATCACTTTTAACCTTTTCTGCTGCAGATTCTGCAAAATGCTGTATAACCTCATCTATAGTAAGAACCACTCCCAAACCATCCTGTGATTCATAATATTCATTGTAACCAAAAGGAAGCTCTCTTCCGTTTGCATCCGTATTTACAACCATTCTGCCCGGTATTCCGGTCAATGATTCATTATATGTTGCCTCTACTCCATAAAGTCCGCTTTGATCCGAACCGGTAAAGCCCAATGCATAAGGAGCAAAGTTACCATATGGATAAACACGCTTATTATCCTCAATTATACTGATTCCGCTCAATCCTGCCGCTCTTATTTGCTCAGCCTGTTCATCTGTTATCCATCTTTTGATAATTATATAGGAAACATTTGAGGTTATTTTTTTCAGTACCTCCTCATATTCCATCTCCAGGATAGATGATAAGGTTTTTGCTGTTTCCTCCGGAGTTTTAATATTGCCTATTTTTGTTTCGGCTGATTTATCTGCATTTTGACCAGATATAGATTTATTTATTTTTTTTAATAATGACGTTATAAATCCGTCATCATCCTTCACTTCGTTTTTTAATATACTTGCGCTTTTTTTTACATCTGCGGGAAAGCATGCAACCGTACTGGCATTAACGCTTACGGCCAGCTTCTTACCTCTTGAGTCATATACAGTTCCCCGTTTAGCGCTGATAGTTATATCCCTTGCCCAATTTTCCATTGCTGATTTTTTGTATTCATTTCCTTTTATCAGCTGAATATAACCCAGTCTTACTATTAAAGCAACTGTGCCTAAAAAAAAGCAAAGCAAAAATACCAACATTCTTCTTTTATTCTGAAGGTTAGTACTTCCTCTTTCCCTGCGCCTTTTCATATGGAAACCTCCTTTATTGAATAAAACCAATCACCTTGTCAATTAATCCATATAATTGATTTTGATTATCTTTTGCATGTGTATTAGCTTCATCTTCGGTTTTTCCATATGCGAAGTCAATAAAAACTGTTTGCTTTCTGGTAGGATAATTCATCCCCAAATAAGTCCTTGCTACCTCTTCAATCTTATTCGTGTTTTTAATACTCTCCAGGGCAACATTATATTTATCAATATCGTCATTTAACTTTAATATCTCATCGCTTATATTGTTCAATTCCATTTTTTTATCTGTAATAACCGCATAATTATAAATAATTAAAATCCCTAACAAAAATGCTGTCGCTACCATAACAGAATTTTTAAAGCTTTGTATAAATATTTTATTTTTATTTTTGCTTTTTATTCTCTTTTTCTGTGGATAGTATTCCTGGGGTTCCTGGTAATATTCAATTGCTTCCTTACGTAAAGCTGACATTTAATCACCTACATCCTTTCGCCTATTCTTAGCTTAGCGCTTCGTGCTCTATTATTTTCAATTATTTCATCTTCAGTTGGTATTATCGGTTTTCTCGTTATAATTTTTAATTTTCTTCTGTGGTTACATATACATTGCGGAAACTCAGGAGGACAAATGCAATCCTTGTTAAGATCTGCAAATGTATTTTTAATTATTCTGTCTTCCAATGAATGAAAGGTTATAACACATATTCTTCCGCCGTTTTTTAATGCTGTTACTGCATCTTTAATTGTATTTTCAAGTATTTCAAGCTCCTTGTTAACCTCTATACGTATAGCCTGAAAGGTTTTTTTTGCCGGATGAGAGCCATCCTGTCTTACCTGCTTGGGTATTGCCTTTTTAATAATGCTCACTAATTGTCCCGTCGTTTCTATAAATTCAAGCTCCCTCTCCTGAACAATAAATTTTGCTATCCTGGCCGCCCAGCTTTCTTCGCCGTAATCTCTCAAAATTCTTGTAAGCTCAGATTCATCATACCCATTTACAATATGCCTTGCCGTTGTAGTTTGATTTTTATCCATTCTCATATCCAGCGGCATATCATGGTTATAGCTGAAGCCCCTTTCAGGTATATCCAGTTGAAAGGATGACACCCCTAAATCAAATATAATACCATCTATTTCTTCTATATTTAAATTCTTTAATATTTCACTTATTTTATGGAAGTTGCTTTTTACCGGTATAAAATTATTAAATTCCTTTAATTTTTCCGATGCTCTTTCTATAGCATAATCATCCTGGTCAATACCTATTACCTTTCCTGTTTTAACTCTTTTCAGAATCTCATAAGTATGTCCTCCCCCGCCTAACGTAGCATCGACATAAATACCATCCGATTTAATATTTAAACCATCAATTGATTCTTCTAAAAGAACGGATTTGTGATTGTAATCCATGTCATTCCTCCTTATAATCCTATCCCCAATTCTGACATTTTTTCTGCAATTAAGTCAAAGTCAAATTCGTCACTGTTGGAATAGCTATTCCAGCTATCCTTATTCCATATTTCTATTCTGTCTATAACCCCAATTATAGCAGCTTCATTATTTAATCCGCTGAATTCTCTAAGTGAAGGCGGTATTAATATTCTCCCCTGTTTATCAAAACTGCATTCACTGAATCCGGAAACAAATTGTCTTAAAAAAAATCTTTCTTGTTTATTAAAGGATGATAAATTTTTAAGTTTACCGACGAATTCTGTCCATGCTTCAATAGGATAAACGAATAAACATTTATCCAAACCTTTGCCTATATAGAAAGTTTCGCCAAGCTCATTTCTAAATTTGGAGGGCATTATAACCCTTCCCTTTTCATCAAATGAATGTATGTATTCACCAGTAAACATTTTCTACCACCTACTGGGGTTATTATACCACAAAGTGGGTATAAAATGCCACTATTATTTTATAAAAATTTAAAAAATTTTTTATTCCATAAAAAAAGATTCTTCGCTATCCTTTTCAGAAAAAACTCAAATAATTTTTGTCTTTCCGAATGAATTTTTGAAGAATCTTTTTAATTAAATGATGTCTCGTTTTTTTCTCAGGTGAATGAATATTATTGCTCCCATCAAGGCTAACCCTACGCTGATCAATTGGGCTACTCTGATGTTATAAAACATCAGACTGTCTGTTCTCAAGCCCTCTACAAAGAATCTGCCCGCTGAATATAAAATCAAATATAAGGAAAATACCTCTCCTTCATTTTTCCGTTTGTTTTTCCTGTACCACATCAGAAAAACAAATATCGAAAAGTCTATAATTGATTCATATAAAAATGTGGGATGCACCTTAACTCCGTCCACTAATATACCCCAAGGCAATTCGGTAGGTCCGCCGTAAGCCTCCTGATTGATAAAATTTCCCCATCTGCCGATTGCCTGCCCAAGAGCTACACTCGGTATAACAATATCAAGTATCTGCCATGGATTAATTTTTCTTTTTTTGCAAAATACGATAGAGACGGCTGCTCCGGCTATTAAAGCGCCATGTATGGCAAGACCTCCGTTTCTGATATTAATAATCTGGTTTAAATTTTGGCTGTAATACTCCCAGGAAAAAATTACATAATATGCCCTGGCTCCTATTATAGACGCAGGAATTGCATACAGCAGGAAATCCAGCAAATCTTCCTCTTTAAACCCTATTCTTCTGCATTCCCTCAGAGAAACAATAATACCGATCAAAACACCGGTCGATATTAAAATTCCGTACCACATAATATCAATCCCAAAAATACTGAAAGCTACCGGATCCATTTTATCCCTCCTTTTTTTATATTCTTAACGTTGCCCCAAACTTATCTTCTAATACAGCAAGGATTTTTTTATGGATGCTTTCAACCTCTTTATCCTTTAAGGTACGCTCCTTATTTCTGTAGGTTATTGAAAAGGCAGTGCTCTTATAGCCGGACTCTATATGCTCTCCTCTGTAAACATCAAACAGCTTTACACTTTCAATTATATAGGGATTTACCGTTTTAATTGCATCTTCCATTTCACCGACCAAAATATCATCCTTTACCTTAACTGCAATATCTCTTACCATGGCAGGATATTTAGGCAAAGGCTCATATTTCCATTGAGTGTTTTTATTTTCGACTATTTTATCTATATCTATTTCAGCCAGATAAACATTGTGACTCAATCCATATTTTTCAATAACTCTGCTGCTTACTTCACCATAAATACCCATAAGCGAATTATTTATATATATTCCGGCTGTTCTTCCCGGATGAAATGTACTGTTATCCTCTATCGGAGACAGGTCTGATTTTACTCCGAATCTTGACATGATTCCATCCACTATACCCTTAATATCATAAAAATCATATTTGCCGTATATACCTATACATAGCTTTGTTTTTTCCAGAGGCTTATCAACAACGGGAATTTGAAGAGGTATAAATATATTTCCGACCTCAAACAGCTTAGCCTGCTCTACTCCTCTGTATGAGTTTCTCTGAATTACATCCATCATATTGGTCATAAGAGTCGTTCTCATAGAGCTGTAATCCTCTCCCAACGGATTTAACAGCTCTACATACCGTCTTAACTCGCTGTTTTCCGGAACACAAATATTATCATAGGATTTAGGGCTGATAAAGGAATATGTTGTTATTTCATATAATCCCATACCACATGCAATATTTTTGATTTCATCCTCGATTTCTCTTTCCGCCGATTTTCTGCCTACTCTCACATTTCCCTGCAGCGGCTGTGAAGCTATTTCTTCAAAACCGTACATTCTGCCTACTTCCTCTATCAAGTCGGCTTCCTGCCGGATATCTGTCCTGAAATAAGGTATTTTACAGCTTATTATATCATCGTCAAAGCTACTTTCTATTTCAAGTATATTTAACGATCTAAGCATATCCTCAACAGGAATTTTAACTCCCAAAAGCTCCTCTGCTCTGTGTGGGCGAAGAGTCACTACAGGAGGCTGATATGTGTTTTTACCTGCTTCCAGATAACCTTTTACGATTGTTCCGGCACCTATCAGCTCAATCAGCTGACATGCTCTTTTACTTGCTATTTCAGCCATCATGAAATGCATCGGTTTTTCATTTCTGGCAGATGCTTCTGATCTGAGTCCAAGTTTTTTAGAGGTTTCTCTGATATTTTTTGTATTAAAATTAGCTGTTTCCAGAGCTATCACAGTTGTTTCGTCGCCTATTTCAGAATAGTATCCGCCCATAACACCTGCAATACAGGAAGGCTTTTCAGCATCTGCAATAACAAGCATTTCAGGGGAAAGCTTTCTTTCATTTTGATCAATAGTGGCAATCGTCTCACCGTTTTTTGCTCTCCTTGCTATAAGCTTTCTGCCATGCAGCTTTTCCAGGTCATAGGCATGAAGAGGCTGACCCAGCTCAAGCATAACATAGTTAGTCACATCAACTATATTGTTTATCGGACGCATACCTGCATCCATCAAGGTTCTCTGCATCCATACAGGTGACGGTCCGATTTTTACATCCTTTATCACACGTGCATAAAATCTGCTGCATAAATCCTCATCCTGTATTTCTACTCCTGTGAGATAATTTTTTATGTCATCAACTTCATTTTTAATCTCTATCTCCGGAAATTTAAATTTTGTACCCAGGGTAGCAGCAGCCTCTCTGGCCATTCCTACTATATTAAGACAGTCAGGTCTGTTGAAGGTAACCTCAACCTCCAGCGCGCTTCCGTCTAAACCCAGGACTTCCTTAATATCTCTGCCTATTTCAGTAGCCTTATCAAGAATAACAATGCCGTCTCTGCATTCCTTTGGAATCACCTTATCGTCAAATCCAAATTCCTCATAGGATACCATCATTCCATAGGAGGGCAGTCCTCTGAAATTAGTTTTCTTCAGCTTTAATCCGTTAGGCAGCACAGCTCCCTCCAGTGCAACAGGAACTATATCTCCGACTCTCATATTGTTCGCTCCTGTAATAATCTGAACAGGCTCTCCCTGATTTACATCTATTTTAGTTACAACCAGCTTATCTGCATTGGGGTGAGACTCAATTTCAAGGAGTCTGCCTGTAACCACATTTTCCACATGTTTGTTATAATCTATAACAGCATCGACATGAGAGCCTGTAAGGGTCAATTTATCTGCCAATGTTTTATCATCAGTATCAATATCTACATATTGCTTCATCCATTTAATAGGTACTAACATTTTAACCTCCTAAAATTGTTTTAAGAATCTTACATCATTTTCAAATAACAGCCTGATATTAGGAATACCGTATTTAACCATTGTAACTCTGTCTATCCCCATACCGAATGCATAGCCCGAGTATACCTCCGGATCTATACCGCAATTTCTCAGTACATTGGGATGAACCATGCCGCAGCCTAAAAGCTCCATGCTCCAGCCTGTTCCGTTACAGGAGGAACAGCCCTTTCCCATACATTTTGTACAAGACACATCAACCTCTGCACTTGGCTCCGTAAACGGAAAATTATGCGGTCTGAAGCGTGTTTTCATTTCACTTCCGAAAAGCTGCTTAACGAATTCATCTATTGAATCCTTCAGATTAGCCATGGTGACGCCTTTATCGACAACAAGACATTCCATTTGATGGAACATAGGCGAATGTGTATCATCAACATCATCAAAGCGGAAGGTACGCCCTGCAGAAACCATTCTTATCGGCAGCTTACCCTCCTTCATAACTCTTATTTGAACAGGAGAAGTCTGTGTTCTTAAAAGCAAATTGTCTGACAAATAAAAGGTATCCGACATATCTCTTGACGGATGGTCGAAGGGCGCATTTAAAGCGTCAAAATTATTTTCAACCGTATCTATTTCAGGACCATCCACTACGTCATAGCCCATGCTCATAAATAAGTTTTCAAGCTCCTCCTTAACCTGTATAAGGGGATGCCGTCTGCCAATTTCCGGGATTCTCCCGGGCATTGTTATATCGATAGTTTCAGCCTTGATTTTTGCTTCTGAAATATGTGATGACGCTTTTTCCTTTGCTTCCTTTATTCCTTCTTCTATCAAGGCTCTTACTTCATTTGCTATTTTGCCTATCTCAGGTCTTTCCTCTTCAGACAGATTTCCCATTGATCTGAGTATCTGAGTAAGCTCTCCCTTCTTACCCAGCAATTGTATTCTCAGCTTTTCAATTTCCGTATTGTCGGAAATTTCCCGAAGCTCACTTAAAGCCATTTCCTTTAATTTTAAAAGTTGCTCCTTCATATATAACTCCTTTCATATTTTTACATAATTAATTGTCAAAAAATAAAAACCCCACCTCCAAAGAGGCGAAGTTCGCGGTACCACTCTTATTTGCTTTGAAACATGGGACGGTTTATTTTGTATAATCTATCTCAACCGTTCAAATCTTATATTATTTCAAAGCCTCATTAATATAACGGTTTTAACCGTGCAGAACTACTTGTTTCATACTGCAAGCTCCAAAGTGAATTCAACATATTTATTTAAAATCATTTTCAGCCAAGATGATTTTTCTCTGCAAAACAGCTTTATGTTTACTAATCTTTATCATAGCTTTAATATTCAGTTTATTAACAGTTAAGCATTGATGACTGTTAAATTTATAAATTTATATTGCACAAATTATAACAGATTATTTTTCCCATTACAACAGTTTTTTTCTGATTTCATATATGCAAATTCCTGCTGCGACAGAAGCATTTAAAGATTCTGCTCTTCCCGGCATTTCTATAGTGATTTTCATATCGGAATTATCGAGTATTTCCTGAGAAATACCCTGACCCTCATTTCCTATTACAATACATATTTTTTTTGATTTTTCTATTGCATCGAAAGAAAAAGGTGAGTTAACAACAGAGGATATAACCTTAAAGCCCGAAGCTTTAACAATATCAATTATCCCATGCTCTATATCAGATGAAATAATAGGTACCCTGAAAAGCGCTCCCGCAGCAGCCCTGATTACCTTTGAATTAAAAGCATCGACACAGCCCTTAGTTAATATTACTGCAGCAGGTCCAAAGGCATCAGCAGTTCTTATGATTGTACCTAAGTTGCCCGGGTCTTGGATTCTGTCACATAAAATAATAAGGCAACAATCATTAAATATGCTTTCCTCTTTATATTTAATTTTTGATACAACAGCCAATACGCCTTGTGCACTTACTGTTTCCGAAGCATAGTTGAAAATATTATCGTCACAAAAATAGTATTCTGTTTTGCCTTTTTTAATTATTTCTATAAGATCGCTAAACTCAGCCTTTTCTTTTTCTCCTTCAGCAATCAGAATAAATTTAATATTAACATTTTCATTTATTGCTTCTTTTACAAATTTAATTCCTTCCACAACAAAGTCGGTATCACGATTTTTCCTCGCATATAAAGAACGTACATATTTAATTTTACTGTTGTCCTTGCTTGCGATTATATCCATATTGCTTTTCCGTCCTTTTATTATTCAGTTAATTCTACTGTTCCTTTATTTTTTTCAAATTGTTATTGTGTCCGAGAATAACTACTATGTCGCCTTTTTTAATTTCATCGTCAGCATACGGAGAAATATTTATATCGCTTCCTCTTTTTATTGCTATTACGGTTAAACCGTAGGTATGGGAGAGCTTTAATTCCTTTAATGTTTTATCCTCCCATTCGGCAAGAGCAACAGTTTCTATAATACTGTAATCAGAGGAAAATTCAATAACATCCAATATATTCGGTGTTACCAGATTATATGCAACTCTGACACCCATATCTCTCTCCGGAAATATTATTTTATCTGCACCGATTTTAGTCAGCACCTTTGCATGTATTTCGTTTTGAGCCTTAGCTATTACTGTAGGAACTCCTAAATCCTTTGTTATAAGAGTAGCCATAATTGAAGCCTGAATATTCGAGCCGATCGTTACAACAGCCACATCAAAATTTCTTATTCCGATTGATTTGTAGGATGCTTCATCCATTGCATCCATTTGAACCGCATGTGTCACATATTCGGAAAGCTCCTTAACTATTTCAGGGTCATTATCTACAACCATAACATCATGACCCAGCTTAGTCAAGGTTTTGGCAACTGACGTTCCAAATCTTCCGCAGCCTATTACTATAAATTGTTTCATTTTAATTCCTCCATTATCCAATGATAACCTTTCCTTCAGGATACATATAATTACCGATATTTTTATTTTCCTTCATAAATGCAAATGCTATAGTTAACGGACCGACTCTTCCGATGTACATAACTATTGATAAAAGTATTCTGCCAATCTTACTGAGCTCGGGAGTTAACCCTCTTGTCAGCCCGACTGTTGAAAAAGCAGATATAGTTTCAAATAACATATCAAGATAATCATATTTTGTATTTGCTTCGGTAATAGTTAATATAAAGGTTACGAGAGATATAATAAAAGCTGCAATTCCTACGATTGACAATGCCTTTATTACCATAGGATAAGTAATTCTTTTTTCGAATATTTCGATGTCTCTTTTCCCTTTAATATAATTATAAATTGATATGACTATAATTCCTGCTGTAGTAGTTTTGATACCTCCTGCCGTAGAGGCTGAAGAACCTCCTATAAACATCAACAAAACAATAACAGCAACAGTCGGCATTTTTAAAGCTCCTATTTCAATTGAATTGTAGCCTGCTGTTCTCGGCGAAACAGACTGAAAAATCGAAGCTTGGATTTTACCTGACATACTCAGGCTTTTAAGAGTATCTACATTATTATACTCCAGAATAAAAATCAA
Organism: Bacillota bacterium; assembly: GCA_036846385.1. Classification (GTDB taxonomy): domain Bacteria; phylum Bacillota; class Clostridia; order Tissierellales; family Sedimentibacteraceae; genus Sedimentibacter. Next base: position 15,429 of record DAIUCB010000023.1, read on the forward strand.
TACTGCTCCTGCGATTATAAGCAATGACGTAATAATTAAAACCAGCTTTGAATGCAAGGTAAGTCTTTTAAAGGTTTTACTTGCATATATATCCCAAAAAACAAAGAATCCCATTCCTCCGATTACTATTAATGCGCATATTGTAAAGGTAATAATCGGATTATCAACATAATTTACCATACTGTTTCCTGTTAAGTCAAAGCCTGCATTGCAAAAGGAGGATATAGAATGGAATAATGAAAACAAAATTCCCTTTACCGCCCCATAATCCCTTATAAATACAAAGGATAGTAAAATTGCTCCCACAAGCTCTACGAGAAATGTATATATTACTATATACTTTGTAACTCTCACTACTCCCTGCAGCTCGTCAACATTTCTTTCTTCCATTATTAATACTCTTGTCTTTAATGATATTCTCTTTCCAAGGAAAAAAGATATCATTGCAGACATCGTCATTACTCCTAAGCCTCCCATTTGAATAAGTATAATAATTACCAGCTTTCCGAAAACTGTCCAATGCTCTGCTGTATTAACTACTACAAGCCCTGTTACGCAGGTTGCCGATGTAGCTGTAAACAAGGCATCAATAAATCCTATACTTCTTCCGTCCTGTGAAGAAATGGGCAAGGTTAAAAGTGTTGCACCTAAAAATATAATTGTTGCGAATCCAACCATAAAAATAACATAGGGATCCTTTTTTAATTCCTTTATATAGTTATAAAAACTATTCATATTAATACACCTTTTAATGTCAGAGAATCGTCCGAATTCTCGTATACTCGTTTCCTTTCAAGTCTTTATTCATTAATTATAAATTTTAATAATATATTATTATAGCACTATATTTTTATAAATCAATATTTTTCTATTTTCTTTCGTTTTCATATTTATTTAAGAAAATTATAAATAAAGAAAATGCAATTATTCCCTTTAATATACTCGATACTGTTATGCTCATCCAAATACCGTTCAGACCTAATGCTGTAGCTGTCAAAATTGCTGCTAAAGGTATACGAATGCTTGTAAAAATTATACTGACCGATGACGGAATTAAGGTTTTGCCAAATCCTGAAAATGCACCTGCAGTTACAATTTCTACACACATAGGAAGCTGAGAAAATCCGAGTATCACTAAATAATCTATACCATATGGAATAGCTTCTGCCTCATTGATAAATATGGTAAACAGTGTTTTCGGCATAAATATCAGTAATGATGAAGTTATTGTTCCCCATACGGCAATTATTAACAATGATGTTTTGTAGCCTTTTTTTGCTCTGTCAAAATTATCAGCTCCATAGTTTTGCCCTACAAAGGAATTCACGGCAGATGCAAAGCCTTCTGATGCAAGCCAAGACAATGATTCAATTTGTTCTCCGACCCTATGTACTGCAACTGCCGTATCTCCCCAGCCTGATACCATTCGGGACAAAATCATATTAATTACCGGAAAAAACATTCCTTGCACAGCAGAGGGCAATCCGATTTTTATTATTGCTCTCATATATTTATAATTTGGTTTTGAAATAAACTTTAAGCCGATAAACAAATGTTCATCCCCTTAAGCATATACGAGATACAATACAAATACTATTATCTGAGCCAAAACAGTAGCAATAGCAGCACCGACAACCGTCATAGACGGTATCAGTCCAAATCCGAATATTAATACCGGATCAAGTATTATATTAACTATCAATCCGACAGTATTGATTAAAAACGGTGTTTTGCTGTTACCTGTGGCAGTTACAATACCTGTTATGGTTTGATTTAAAAAACCAAAAATGAGACCGATTGAAATTATCCTTAAGTATAAATTGGCATCATAAATTACATGCTCATTTTTCAGCTTAAAAAAACCAATCAGCTGATTTGAAAATATCAGCAAAATCATAGTATATAAAAAAGCAAAGGCTAATGACAGCTGCAGTGAATTTTTTGCATATAATCTGGCTTCCTCGTAGTTTTTTGCTCCGAGTGAATGAGCAACCTTAACCTGACCTCCCATTCTGGCAAGGGTTGTAAAGCCGGTTGACAGCCATACATACATTCCGGCTATACCTACAGCCGCAACAGAACCGCTGCCGAGTCTTCCTATCCATATCATGTCAACCATACTATACGCCATTTGGATAAATGATGTTGCCATTATGGGAAGTGCCAGCTTAGTTAATGATGCAAAAATATTACCTTCCAATAAATCTATTCTGTTTCTCATTTATAC
>DAIUCB010000024.1:0-17458 GCA_036846385.1 Bacillota bacterium
TAAAATGTTTTGGGGTAATGGCTTAGAAATTGATAAAAACGATAAATATATAGATGAAAATAATAATATATATTACGCTGTTAAATATGAAGATATCAAATCATTAAATAGTTTGAAAAATTATTTATTGAGAATATTTTCTCCTAGTATAGTTGATGAGTTAATGGATATAGGATTTATTTATTTACCTCCACGTTTCATTGAAAAAAATAATAAATTATATCAAACTTTATATGATTATTCTTTAAATATACCCAATTGTAATATAGCTGAAAAAGAGTTAATCATAAATAAAGAATCAAATACAAAATTTAATTGTATTACTAATAAGGTTTTATATGAAAGTGATGAAACTGAAGGTGATGGCAAGATATATACTTTTAATTATATATTTGAGAAGGTTTCTAATGAATGGATATTCACTAAATTTTCATATATAGAACCATTTACTGAACAAAACTACAATTACTCAAACTTTAATAATAAATATCCTGTACTTACTGAAATAAAAAATATTTCGGATTTACAACAGATATGGGATAAAGCAATTATTGCTAATGGATGGTTTGAACTAACTTCTCATATAGCAACACAAGGTGATAACTTTATAATGACAAAAGATTATATTTTGTATAAGAGAGTATATAATGATGAATTTAGGACAATTGAAGATTTGAAAAATTATTTATTAGCCTTGTTTTCTGAAGAAATTGTAAAAGCTGATATATCTAGTAAGCGATTTATAAGTGTAGATGGTCATCTGTATTATGCAGATTGGGAAAAAGGAACTTGGTTTATTAAAGACAAAGGCAAACATATTAAAAAAATAAATGACAAAAAGTATATATTTACATGGAGCTTTGTTGATGGGTTTCCTGAAGATACAGATGAAGAGAAAAAAGTATATACTGTAGAATACACATGTGAATATATAAATTATCGTTGGGTTTTTACTGATTTCCCACATTATGGTAATGTTAATAAATAGGTAATGTAAAGGTTATTTTAAATAGAATGGGTGTATATTAATGACTAAAAGCGTGAGGGTTAGTAATTTAAAGATACTGACCCTCGTTTTTTATAGGTACATAATTTCTTGTTTATTTTCACTGAGCGGTCAGGAACTACCTTTTCAATTGAAAATGACTGCGAGCCATTATCTTGTGATGCACTCAACAAGGTTTGGGATACTTTTTATCGCACAAATGAGGCACGTTCAGGAGGTGGTACAGGTCTCGGACTGGCAATAGCAAGGAGCATTATTGAACTGCACGGTGGTAAGTGTTCGGTGCATAATACGAAAACAGGTGTCGAATTCAGGTTTACAGTTTAGAATCTGTAATATTAACTTGAGGAGTCACAGAAATGTGGCTCTTTTAAAAAAATATTACAAAGTCTATGAATCAGTTAGTTTAAAAAATATTCAGTTATTTCACATAATATGCTTGAAATATGCATGGTAATATAATATAATTAATAAAGCTTTGGGGATATACTGATATATTATTTTCAAAGCAAAGTGTTTTCTTGGCACCCACTTTAAAAAAATCAGGATTTTTTTGAGTGACTCCGAGAATCGTTATATAAATACGAAGGGAGTTTTTTTTATGGAAAAAAATAAGGTTAGATTTATTACACGCACTGCTCTTATGGCAGCAGCGTATGCGGCTATAACGATAGTTTTTTCAGGTATGAGCTATGGTCAGGTACAGTTCAGAATTTCAGAAATACTGGTGCTCTTTGCTTTTATAGATGCAAAATATGCACCGGGATTAATATTGGGATGTTTTCTTGCAAATCTTCCAAGTCCCTTGGGGATAATTGATGTAGTGATAGGGACTTTAGCAACGACCTTTGCAGTATTATTTATTATACAGGTTAAAAAGGTTTTTGGTTATAATAAAAAAGCTTTGATATTATCAAGCTTAGGTCCGGTAGTATTTAATGCACTGCTGGTAGGGTGGGAATTGGAATATTTATTTCAGACAGCCTTTTGGATGAATGCTTTGTATGTTGCAATAGGCGAATTTGCGGTTGTTACAATAGCAGGAACTATAATAGTAAGTGCTGTTATGGAAAATGAAAGGATTACAGATAAGCTAAAGCTTGAGGAATAATCGGGAATAATATAATATGGAAGGTATTCAATTAAAAAAACTTAGGAAAAAATCCTAAGTTTTTTAATGTGCTAATTATTTTGTTCCGAAAAGTCTGTCTCCCGCATCTCCCAAACCGGGTACTATATAACCTATTTCATTATATTTTTCATCGATTGATGCAGTATATATTTCCACATCGGGATGTGCATTGGTTACTGCCTCTATTCCTTTTGGTGCACATACAAGGTGTATTGATTTTATGTTTTTCGCTCCGTGCTTTTTCAATAAGTTAATTGCTCCAAGCATTGAGCCGCCTGTTGACAGCATCGGCTCGGTTATTATAACCAATCTGTTTCCTATATCTCCGGGAAGCTTGCAGTAATATTCTACAGGCTGCAATGTTTCTTCATTTCTATATAATCCGATATGACCTATTTTAGCATTTGGTATCAAATCAAGCATGCCGTCTACCATACCCAGTCCTGCCCTCAATACCGGCACTATTGCTATATCCTGACCTTTCAGAACCTTGCCTTTTGTTTTACATATAGGTGTTTCTATATCAATTTCTTCAAGCTGTAGATTTCTTGTTACTTCATAGGCCATCAGCATGGCAATTTCTCTAACCAGCTCTCTGAAATCCTTTGAAGAGGTGTTTTTGTCTCTCAGCATGGTCAGCTTATGCTGTATTAAAGGATGAGAAACTGTTGTAACGTTATTCATATTTTATTACTCCTTATAGTAGAAATTTTAAAAATCGTATTAAAAAAGTTTTATTGTAAACAAAGTAAACATGTAATATAATTATTATACAGATTAATAGCTTTGTCAATTAGTTTTTTCACTGAAAGGATGCATATATATGATTAAGGGATGTGGAATAGATATTATCGAGGTTGAAAGAATTAAAAAAAATATTGAGAATGAGCGGTTTTTAAAAAAGCTGTATACCGAAAAGGAAATTGAATATTTAAATGAAAGAAAATTTAATCCTCAGACCGCAGCAGGGCTGTTTGCTGCAAAGGAAGCTGTTTCAAAATGTCTCGGCACCGGATTTTCAACCTTTGGTGCTGCTGATATAGAAATATTGAAGGATGACAACGGTAAGCCTATTGTCAATTTGTCTAAAAATGCACTTATTATTTCAAATCAAAAAGGAATTTCCTCTATACACCTTTCAATTACTCATATAAAGGATTATGCACTGGCTTATGCCGTAGCGGAGGGAGATCAATTATAAATTATTGTTATATATTATTAAATTTAATCATATAAGTATTATATAATAATTAACGGGGGCATGCTTATATGATTTTTAAAAACAGCAAGTATTATATATTGTTTATTTTAATCTGTTTTATTACCGGTTGTTCGATTCAAGAAAAATCATATGTTATTCCTGTTAATTATTCAGGTGAAGCTTCAGTAAAGGTATATACAGATAAATCAGAAAACACATATGATGTCAAGGTTACATGCAGAGACGGAAACTACAGCTTCAATATCAGTAATGATTCTGTTAACTGGGATATTTTGATAAACGGAGAGACCTGTATTTTAAAAAATAATAAATTGAAGGATTGCGAATCCACAATTAATAATTTTAAAATCGGTGATTTGATGCTGACGGAATTTGATTTCAGTAAATTTATCGACACTGAAGGTCCAATACCTAAGGAGTTGATTTATTGGGACGGTACCTATAAGCACGTTTTGAACTTTAGTAAAGAAAATTTGCTTCCGAAAAATATTTTTATTTATAAAAATGATAAATTAGTTAAAACTATATATTACAATAAGCTTAATGCTGAGTAAATAATATTTTCACATATAGTAATAAGTTACCATTCAACTTTATAATATTTTGTGGTAAAATTACATAAGATTATATTGTTTACTTTAAAATGTTTTTAAGTTAATGCGAGGTGTGTAATTTGGCTGATAACAAAAAAATTCTAATTTCTATTCAAGAAAACTTACTGCATGAGCTGGATAATGCAGTAAAAATTGATTGTACCAACAGAAGCGATTTTATTAGGAAAGCTATACGCTTTTATCTGATAGAAAAAAGGAAGCTTGAAATTAGAGATAAAATGAAGGCTGGATATTTGGAAATGAGCAGTATTAATAAAAGCATTACAGAGGAATACTCAGAAGGGGATTATGAGGATTTTTTGAGCTACGAAACAAAATTATTGGGAAGTGAATAGTTTGATTGTAAAAAGGGGAGATGTGTACTATGCCGATTTGAGTCCTGTCATTGGTTCTGAACAAGGGGGCGTCAGACCGGTTTTAATAGTACAAAATGATATTGGGAACAGATATAGCCCAACAGTAATAGTATCGGCGATTACATCGCAAATTAACAAGGCAAAGCTGCCTACTCATATTGAAATCAGCTCTAAGGACTTTAGTCTGCCGAAGGATTCCGTAGTATTATTGGAACAAATAAGAACTATCGATAAAAAACGGCTGAAGGAGAAAATAGGCAGGTTTGATAAGAAGCTTATGGTTGAGGTTGATGACTGCCTTAAAATAAGTCTTGGTCTAATAGATTTTTAATACATAAGGGAGGATGTAATATCCTCCCGTTTTGTGTTGATTAAATTAAGTTTGAATACCCTTCTATTCTGAGTAATGTTCTGATTTCACCTATCATATACAAGGAGCCTACAAAAGCAACAACCTCCTCATCTCCTAAGTCTTTAATTATTTCTATTGTATCATTATAATTATGTAACGGAGTTGTTTTTACTGATGTATGTTTTTTAATCAGCTCTGCCAAATCATCGGATTGCATTGCTCTTGGATTGCTCGGCGTTAAGGTATATATTTCTTTGCTTATAGGGGTTAAATAATCTATAACATTGTCAGGGTTTTTATCTATAAGCATTCCGTAAAACAAAATGATTTTTTTGTCTTGAAAATATTCTCTGACTGCCTTAGCAAAATATTCAATACCGTTTATATTGTGACCGCCGTCAAGTACTATAGTAGGATTTTTATTCACAACTTCAAATCTTCCTGCAAAACGACAGCCTGCAAGTCCTTTGATTATATTTTCCTCGGTTATATTGTAGCCTAGTTTTTTTACTACCTCGAGAGCGAGAATAGCTGTCAGTGCATTATATTGCTGGTGTATTCCTAAAAAATTGATTTTAAATTCCGGTAAATTAAATATATCTGTTTTAGAATAGCTTAACCATTGCCCCGATAAATCGCCTTTAATTTTGCTGATATTATTTTCATCTGCTTCATAAACCTCAGAATTTTTATCCTTTGCAACAGATTTAATAACATCCTTTACTTTATTTTCCTGAGGATAGATTACGACCTTGCTGTTTTCTTTAATTATCCCTGCTTTTTCAAAGGCTATTTCCTCCAATGTGTTACCCAGAACGTCCATATGGTCATAGCTGATTGATGTAATTACTGATACTAAAGTATCCTTAACAACATTAGTAGCATCGAATCTGCCTCCTAAGCCTACCTCCAGCACAAGTATGTCTATTTTTTGCTCTTCAAAATATTTAAATCCTATTGCAGTGATGACCTCGAATTCTGTAGGGTGATTATAGCCCTCCTTCAGCATTATATCTATTTTCTCCTTAACAAGAGTTGCAATTCTTGCAAGCGAATAATTGTCTATCTGTACCTTGTTAATTTGAATTCTCTCGGAAAATTCCTCTAAATATGGGCTGATAAACAACCCCACCTTATATCCGGAGGCCATAAGCACATCATGAATCATATTGCTGGTTGAACCTTTTCCGTTTGTACCTGCAATATGTATTATCTTGAAGCTGTTTTGCGGATTTCCCAGAAGCTCTGTCAGCCTTGTAGTATTTTTCAAACCTAGCTTTGAACCGAAATTTGATGTTGAATGAATAAAATTTATTGCTTGTACATAGTTCATGAATATACCCTCCGAATTTAATATTCTTTTTAATATATTAATATATATTTCATATGTTTTCAATTGTTTTTTTATTAAAAATACAAATGGCGCAGACCTGTTTCTGATATGTGAATATAATGCTTTATATGGTCGGAATAAAAATTATTGGATGAATAAAAATAAATTTTGGTGAAGATAAAAACTCGATGAAATGATGTGAAAACTTAACGAAATAACATTTTTTTTAGGATTTTTTCAAAAAAGGGGCAGTTTTAATTGAAAAATGGAGATAGTTATTTTCTGCTAATTTTACACATATTTATTCAATTAATCTGAATAATTGTATAAAATATGCGATGATGGATTTATATGGGATTATAAACGAATCTTAACCATTGACTTTTATTTATTAAAAAAAGTTGTCATTTTTTATTGAATATGATAAAATAAATATTAATAATTCATTTTTTGATTGATTTAAAGGTACGGGTAACTGTGCTTTTTTTACTAAAGAAATTATTGAAAGGGAAGATAGATGAAAAATTATTATAAAATTAATGAAATATCTAATTTATATAATATAGGCAAGGATTCTCTCAGATACTATGAGGAAATCGGTATATTGAAGCCCGAGAGAGATTCTAACGGCTACAGACTTTACAGCATACAGGATATTTGGAAGCTTAATGTAATAAAGGATTTGAGAAACTTGAGCTTTCCCATGGAAAAAATAAAGGATTATCTTGAAGATAAGACGGTAAAAAATACATTGGATATACTAAATGAAGAGATTTCTATAATCAATAAAAAGCTGGAGCAGCTGAAGGTGCAAAAAAGCACAATCAGCGCACGTATTAAATCTCTTAAAGAGGATGCCTCAGAGACTAATCTGGAAAAAATGGGCATAATAGAAATTGATGACAGAAAGGTTATTGTTCTCAATGATACCTTTAACAGAGATGAAGAGGCGGATTTTTTAATTAAAAAGCTGCAAAAGAAGCATGAAGAAAAGCTATATCTTCTAGGCAATAATTATGTCGGTATTACAATGAATCTGTCCAAGGTATACGAAAAAATATACAATGCATATACTTCCGTATTTTTTGTACTTGATAAGGATGATAAAAACTATGACATGGTTATACCCGGAGGTAAATATTTAACTCTTACATATAAAGGAAGCTATGAAAAAACCAAAGAATTCTTGCCTAAAATGATGGATTATGTAAAAGCTAATAATTATAAGATATTATCGGATCCAATAGAATTATATAAAATAGATGTACATGAAACAAGCATGGTGGATGAATATCTTACGGAGCTCCAAATGAGGGTAGCTGCAGAGGATTAAGAAAGGATAAAAAATGATTGATATAAAGAAGCTTGACAGACAGCTTTTAAGGGTAGAAAAGCCTGCAAGGTATGTAGGCAGTGAGCTGAATTCTGTTGTTAAAAATAAGAAGGATATAAAAATAAGGTTTGCATTTGCTTTTCCTGACGTATATGAGGTTGGAATGTCTCATACGGGAATGCATATATTATATGGATTGTTAAACAGTATTGATAACATTTGGTGTGAAAGAGTTTTTGCTCCTTGGACAGATATGGAGCAGGTTATGAGAGAAAATAATATACCTCTTTACGGACTGGAAAGCAAGGATGAGTTGAAGGAATTTGATATTATCGGCTTTACACTCCAGTATGAAATGAGCTACACCAATATTTTGAATATGCTGAATCTTGCCGATATTCCGATTAAGGCTAAGGACAGAGGCAACGATATGCCCCTTGTGATAGCCGGAGGACCATGTGCCTATAACCCGGAGCCTCTGTGTGATATAATAGATTTGTTTACTGTCGGAGAAACAGAGGAGCTGTTACCCACATTGATGAAGCTCTATGAGGAAGAAAAAGACAAAGGGTGGAATAAAGATTCCTTTCTGGAACGAGCATCTCAATTGGATGGCATTTATGTACCTAAGTTTTACGATGTTATATATAATGAAAATAAAACAATTAAGGAAAGAAAAGTATTAAATACCAATGCTAAGGAAACAATAAAGAAAACCGTCATCAAGAATTTAAACAAAAGCTATTACCCCGAAAAAAGCATATTGCCTTATATAGATGTAGTTCATGACAGAGTTGTTTTGGAGGTATTCAGAGGCTGCACAAGAGGCTGTAGGTTTTGTCAGGCAGGAATGATATACAGACCGGTACGGGAGAAAAGTGTCGACACTTTGCTGAAGCAGGCTGATAATCTTATATCTTCAACGGGTCATGATGAAATTTCCCTCACCTCCTTGAGCTCAGGCGATTATTCATGTCTTCCCGATTTGACGGTTAAGCTTTTGGATAAATATGAAGAAAAAAAGGTAAGTATTTCTCTTCCTTCCCTCAGATTGGATTCAATGACCTTCGATATTATTGAAAGAATTCAGGAGGTAAGAAAATCAGGCTTGACCTTTGCCCCGGAGGCTGGTACTCAACGTATGAGGGATGTAATCAACAAAAATCTGACAGAGGAACAAATACTCGGACCTGTGGAAACAGCCTTTAATTTAGGCTGGTCAACTGTAAAGCTGTATTTTATGATTGGCTTGCCGGGAGAAACGATGGAGGATGTACTTGGAATAAAAGAGCTTGCTTATAAAATCAAAGATAAATTCTTTCAAAGACCAAAGGAAAGCATAAAGGGCAATTTGAAAATAAATGTCAGTGCGTCCTGCTTTGTTCCTAAGCCATTTACTCCCTTCCAATGGGTTGAACAGGACAATATGAATGATTTTTATGATAAAGCAAAAGCTCTTCAAAAAGAGATAAAGGATAATAAAATTTCCTTCAGTTATCATGAACCGAAACTAAGCTATCTTGAAGCTGTATTTGCCAGAGGAGACAGGAGATTATCGGAGGTTTTGATACGCGCTTGGGAAAAGGGCTGCAGATTTGACGGCTGGTATGATATGTTCAGCTTTAATAAATGGATGGAAGCCTTTGAAGAGTTAAATATAGATGCAGATTTCTTCGGAAGGAGAAAAAGAGAGCTTGATGAAATATTGCCGTGGGATTTTATTGATTGCGGAGTTACAAAGGAATTCCTATACAGCGAATATGAAAAGTCTATGGAATCTATAACAACGGGTGATTGCAGAGAACAATGCTATAACTGCGGTGTAAATAAAAGCTTGATAGGAGGTTCATGTCCTCATGTGCAAAATAATAAGCAAATACAGTAAAACCGGCAATTTAAAATATATTTCCCATTTAGATGTATTAAGATTTATACAAAGAGCGGTAAAGAGAGCCGATATTCCTGCAAAATACAGTGAAGGCTTCAATCCTCACATGAAGACCTCCTTTGGCTTCCCTCTGTCATTGGGAAATGAAAGCATCGGTGAATATTTTGATTTGGAATTAAGTGAAAAAATATACATACAAACCTTTATTGACAAAATGAACAGCGTTCTGCCCAAGGAAATGCAGCTTCTTGCGGCAAAATACACTGATGATAATGAATCAATTATGTCTCGCTGTCTTTATGTGGAATACTTAATTAACATTGAATTTGAATCCCTTGATATAGATGAATTAAATAAGTTTTTTGATGAAATGCTCCATGATGGAGTAAAATATGAAAGAATTAAGAAAAACAAAAAAAATAAAAATGTAGTTAAGGAAATAAATACTAAGGATTTAATTAAATATTTGCATGCAAAAAAAACAGGCGAAAGCAGTGCTACTATTGAGGCTATTTTTCTTACGACTGAAACCGGCAGCATAAAAACCGATGAATTTATTAAGCTTATAGAAAATAAAGGCTTCAACCTGACTTATTATTCTGTTATGAAAATAGATTCTCTGGATAAAAAAATGAAATCAATACTTTAGTTCACCTATAAAATCAAAAAAATCAATTTATTCAGATAGGGGGTAATAACAATTAAGCAGGTATTGATAAAAAACTCAACTTTTTTTAATCTGGCAGCAATTGTACAGGACGGCAGACTTGAGGATTTCATCTACGAGGAAAAGGATAGAAACAGCTTCTTGGGGAACATTTATAAGGGCAGGGTTGAAAATATATTGCCCGGCATGGAAGCTGCTTTTATTAATGTAGGGCTTGATAAAAATGCATATTTGTACAGAGATGATCTGTTATCTGATAAATTTATTAAGGAAAAGAAGATAAACAGAAAGGAAATAACAGATATTAACAAGGTGCTGAAAAAGGGAGAAGAAATTTTGGTACAAATCAACAGAGAGCCCATAGGTGAAAAAAGCATTTCTGTTACTACTGATGTTTCCTTGCCCGGAAAGCTGATAGCTCTTGTTCCCCATAGCGTAGATGTAAAAATTTCTTCTAAAATTAAAAATCAAGAGGAAAGAAAAAGGCTCCTTAAAATCGGCAAGGATATTATGAATGACGGTAATGGTATGATTTTCAGAACCTATTCCGAAAATAAAAGCAGTGAGGAAATTGAAAGGGAATATAAATTGCTTTCCTCCGAATATTATAAAATTAAGCGGGAATACGGATATTGCTATGCTCCGAAGCTTCTTTACAAAAGCAATACATTTGTTGATAAGCTTTTTAATGATTATATTGATTCAACAATAGATGAAATATATGTTGATGATAAGGAAATAAAGGATAAGCTTGACAATCTCATTAAAAGCTATGACTTATGTCGTGAATTAGGTAAAATATCAATCAAATACAGCAACGATAATGTCTTTGAGATTTTTAACATTGACAGACAAATCGATATGCTGTTTGACAGAAAGGTAGAGCTGGAAAACGGGGGTTCCATATTTATAGATGTTACCGAGGCTATGACCGTAATAGATGTAAACAGCGGTAAATACACAGGAAACGTCAATATGGATGAAACGGCACTTACTTTGAATTTATCTGCTATTGATGAAATCGGGCGTCAGGTTAAAATGAGAAATATCAGCGGAATAATAATAATTGATTTTATAGATATTAAAAACAGGGAATATATCAATATGATGCTTGATAAAGCAAAAAAAGTATTCAGAAATGATAAAGCAAAAACAGAAATAATCGGAATGACTAAGCTTAATCTTATGGAAATAACCAGAAAAAAGGATAAGGATAATTTTTATAATTTGATGACTGATGACTGTGAGCATTGTCTGGGGGGAGGCCGTGTAAGCTCCGGGGTTTATATTATAATCACCATAGAAAATATCATCAGAAAAATTAAAAAAAATACCTCTGCCGAAGCGGTTGTTTTAAGCGTAGGCAGCATTATGTACAATAAATTGATAAATCATATGCAGGATAATTTAAATAAAATAGAAGAAAAGTACAATATTAAAATAATTTTAAAGGAAAGTAAAGGTATTTTTACTGATAAAATTGAAGTAGATAAAATAGGAGCATTTGAGTATATTAATTTGAAAAAATGAGTTGACAAACTATATATACTTTGATACAATTTAAATTTGTAAGAAGCCGCACGGAACAGGTTTAAACTTTATGTGCCTGCAATGGCGAGACTGGTAAGAGGAGGTAAATAACATGTACGCAATAATTGAAACAGGTGGTAAACAATACAGAGTACAGGAAGGCGATGTAGTAAGAGTTGAAAAGCTTGAAATCGCTGACGGCGAAACAGTAAAATTCGATAAGGTTTTATTGGTTGCTGATGAAGGAAAATTAAATGTTGGTAAACCATATGTTGACGGAGCAGTAGTTGAAGGCTTAGTTGAAAAACAAGGTAAAGCTAAGAAAATCATTATTTTCAAATATAAAGCAAAAAAAGACTACAGAAAGAAACAAGGTCATCGTCAACCATATACACAAATTAAGATTGAGAAAATAGTTGGATAATACAATGATTAACATTACTATACATAAAACCGAAAATGAGTTTGATGGTTTTGTAGTAGAAGGTCATTCGGGGTATGCAGAGGCCGGTTTTGATATAGTATGTGCTGCTGTGTCCATTTTATCCTATACTGCACTGAATTCTTTGAATCAAGTGGCAGGAATAGCTCCGGAGGATATCATTTATGATGTTCATGAGGAAACAGGTTTTCTTAATTTAAAAACTATTGATAATAATGAAAAAACTGATGTAATATATAGAAATTTTTTAGTAGGAATCGAATTGTTGTTAGAAGATTATAGTAATTATATTACACTTAAATTTGAGGAGGTGTAAAAGATGTTATTAAAATTAAATTTACAGTTGTTTGCACATAAAAAAGGCGTTGGTAGCTCTAAAAACGGTCGTGACAGTAATTCTAAAAGACTTGGTGTAAAAAGAACTGACGGACAGTTTGTTTTGGCCGGTAATATTCTTGTCAGACAAAGAGGAACTAAGATGCACCCCGGCTTGAATGTCGGCAGAGGAAGCGATGATACATTATACGCTACAGTGAGCGGAAAAGTTAAATTTGAAAGAAAAGACAAAACAAGAAAGCAAGTCAGTGTATATCCTTGTGAAATAGAAGCATAATAATCAGGAAAATGCCTGAAAATTGACCTACCATAACAGGTAGGTTTTTTATATATGAGTATTTTAAAATCAGAAATAAGGTTGTGATAAAATGTTTATAGACATAGCTAAAATCAGTTTAAAAGCCGGAAAAGGCGGAAATGGTTGTGTTGCGTTCAGAAGAGAAAAATATGAGCCTATGGGCGGACCTGCCGGAGGAGACGGGGGAGACGGAGGAAGTATAATCCTGGAAGCAGATGAGGGCTTAAGAACTCTCATGGACTTTAGGTATAAAAGACACTATCAGGCGGAAAACGGTGAGGACGGCAGAAATAAGAAACAATTCGGTTCCGACGGCAAGGATCTTGTGCTGAGAGTTCCTACGGGAACCTTGGTTAAGGACGAGGAATCGGGTATTGTTTTAGCCGATTTAAAGGAAAACGGACAAAGATATGTATGTGCAAGAGGCGGCAGAGGCGGCAAGGGTAACACCAAATTTAAAAATTCAATCAGACGTACACCGAGATTTGCAGAGCCCGGGACAAAGGGACAGGAAAAGGAAATATTGCTTGAGCTTAAGCTGATAGCAGATGTAGGCTTAATAGGATTTCCCAATGTAGGCAAATCGACTATTCTGGCATCGGTAACAAGTGCTAAGCCTAAAATAGCAAACTATCACTTTACCACCTTAAAGCCTAATCTCGGAGTTGTAAGCATCGGGGAAGGACACAGCTATGTTCTTGCAGATATACCCGGGTTAATCGAAGGCGCATCTGAGGGTGCAGGCTTAGGGCATGAGTTTTTAAGACATGTTGAGAGAACAAGGCTGTTACTTCATGTGATAGACGCATCGGGACAGGAAAACAGAGACCCTGTTGAGGATTTTTATAAAATAAATGAGGAGCTTAAGCAATACAGCGAAAAGCTGCCGAAAAAGAAGCAAATAATAATATTGAATAAAATGGATTTGCCTCAGGCTCAAGAAAATCTGGAAAGAATAAAAAAGGAGCTTGGCAAGGACTATGAAATATATCAGGTGTCTGCAGCGACAGGTCAGGGACTTGATGATATTAAAAAGGTTGCATATGAAAGGCTTCTCCAAATCGAAGAGGAAATTAAATTTGTTGATGAAGAGCTGGTTGAAAGCTACTACGACAAAAAAGAAAGAGATACAATCATAGTAACTAAAGAAGAGGATTACTTTTTGGCAGAGGGAGATTTCTTGGAAAGATTGGTTTATTCGACGAATTTTGATGATTTTGAATCCTTCAGCAATTTTCAAAAAGTCCTTATCGATAAAGGCGTTATCGAAAAGCTAAGAGAGCTGGGAGCAAAGGAAGGCGACCTTATCAGTGTTTGCGGAGTAGAATTCGATTTTGTCGATTAATACAGTGATACAATTAGTGCCGAAAGGAGGAATTATGTTAACAGGAAAACAAAGAAGCTATTTAAAAGCGTTGGCTAACGGAATCGAAACTATCATGCAGATAGGAAAGAACGGAGTCACGGAAACTGTAATTAAGCAGATTGATGACGCATTAGAATCAAGAGAATTAATTAAAATCAAAATTTTGAACAACAGCTCTTTAGAAGCAAAGGATACTGCAAATGAAATAGCAGATGCAGTCAGAGCAGAATATGTACAAAGCGTCGGAAATAAATTTGTTTTATACAGAGAATCGGAAAATAAGCTTATAAATATGGTAAAATAGAATTTATCAAATAATATAGATATACCATAAAAATGCGCAAAGTCATTTTTATGGTTTTTTATATTTCGGAATATTAAAAAGTAAAAAGCTCTCTGCGAGGGTTTATCCGCCTAATGTTACATCCTGCTTGTTATACCATTGCATTGCCTCATAAAATTGCTCCGGCTTAAAATCCGGCCACATATCATCGATTGTATAAATATCTGAGTATACAGATTGGACAGGCAAAAATCCTGACAGCCTTTTTCTGCCGCCCCATCGCAATATCAGATCTATACGTGATATATCCTTTGAATGTAGGCCCTCCATTATATTTTTCCTGTTGGAGCATTTGGAGTTTAAATTAGATATATCCCAGTCCCAGCCGTAATTAACAAGGAAGTTAACCTTTATTCCGCCCTTTCCTATATTTGTTCTTTCGTTATATTTCAACAATTCCTTCGGAAATACAGGTGATTTGGTATTACCTATTACCAGCAGAGAAACATCCTCTTCGGCAATCATATTTACGGCATCAACACATGATTTTACAAATGCCTTAATTTGTATACCGGGTCTTTTACAGTTATCAGTTGTAAATCCGTAATATGTAATTTCTTTTATTCCGTAGTCCCTCGCTAATTCTAAAAATTTCAGACCGGGCTGCAAGCCGAAATTGTAGCCGTCCTGCTTTTCAAAGCCTTTTTCCTGCGCCCACCGCCTGTTACCGTCCGGTATCAGACCAATATGATTAGGAATTCTCAAATAATCACAACCCCTCAATTTATTATATATGGTATTATTTACAAAAATGATTAATTTATTCTAAGCTTTTACGGATTAATTATTATCAAGCTGACTCTATGTTTTTGACAGCTGCATAAAAAAATAATAAATATTAATATTTTGGAAATAATAAGACAATTAAAAATATCATATAATTTGGGAGATAAAAAATGAATGAATTTGAAAGAATAAAAAAAATGTATGAGGATGGCTTCAGATGTATAAGGTATGATGACACAAAGGACGGAGATATGAGTATCTATTTCAAGAATTTTGACAATGAGGCCTCTGAAGCTATGAGAGTAAGCGGTTTTGAAGAAAAAATGAAAATTAAAAGCTTTATAAATAATAACACAATGAGATAAACGGAAAAAGACTCCCAAGAATCAGCAGGTTTGAATCATAAATAAATTTCAACTTGTAAAGTAATACTAACTTTAGTATAATGAATAAAGAAAAATGAGATTGGGAGGTACAAAAATGAACGCAGCTGATAAGATATTTATTGATAACTGCAAAGAAATATTGGAAAAGGGCATATGGGACAAGGAGTTTGATGTACGGCCTAAATGGGAGGATGGTACGCCGGCTCATACAATAAAACGTTTTGGTATTGTCAACAGATATGATTTATCAGAGGGCTTCCCTGTTTTAACATTAAGAAAAACGAATTTTAAAGCTGCGGTAGATGAGCTGCTGTGGATTTGGCAGAAGAAATCAAACAATGTAAATGACCTCAACAGTCATATATGGGATTCCTGGGCTGATGAAACAGGTTCTATCGGGAAAGCCTACGGCTACCAGCTGGGAATAAAGCATAAATATAAAGAGGGAGAATTCGATCAGGTAGACAGAGTTATTTACGATTTGAAAAACAACCCTCAGAGCAGGAGGATTTTGACAAATATTTATAATTTTTCGGATTTAAACGAAATGCAACTGTATCCATGTGCCTACAGTATGACCTTTAATGTATCCGGTGACAAATTAAATGCAATACTTAATCAAAGGTCACAGGATATGCTTGCGGCAAATAATTGGAATGTGGTTCAATATTCTGTACTGGTTCATATGCTGGCACAAATCAGCGGATTAAAGCCGGGAGAATTTGTACATGTCATAGCAGATGCTCATATATATGACAGGCATATTCCGATTGTGGAGGAGCTGATTAAAAATGAATCCTTTGCTGCTCCGACTTTTGAAATAGATAAGAGCATTGAGGATTTCTACGATTTTAATGTTGACAGCTTTAAGCTTATCGACTATAAATATAATCCTGTAAAAATAAAAGTACCGATTGCAATATAGCTGAGGAGAGATATCATATGAAATTAATTGTTGCGGTTGCCAAGGACTGGGGAATAGGCTGCGAGGGTGATTTATTGTTTAAGGTTTCCGAGGATCAGTCGTTTTTCAGAAATATGACAAAAAATAAAATTGTAGTAATGGGGAGACCGACTCTTTTGTCTCTGCCTGGAGGTAAGCCTTTAAAAAACAGAATTAATATCGTATTAACGACCGACAAAGGCTTTTATGCAGAGAATTGTATTATATGCAATTCTATTGAGGAATTGTTTGAGGAAATAAAAAAATACGATGAGGAGGATGTATATATCATTGGAGGAGGAAAAATCTACAATGAATTATATCCCTATTGCAAAGAAGCGTATATTACTAAATTTGATAAAACGGTTCAGGCAGATACATACCTTCATAATTTCGATGAAGATGACAGCTGGAAGCTTGATTACAGCTCGGAAATCCATGAAGATAACGGATTGAGATATACGTTCAATACATATAAAAACTTGAATGTTAAAGATTTTTAGAAATTTAAATGATTAATAATGAATAAAAAAAACATTGCTTCTCAAGTATGAGGGCATGTTTTTTTATATGTTTTTTTCATTGATTTCAATGATTAATGAAATATATCAGA
Organism: Bacillota bacterium; assembly: GCA_036846385.1. GTDB lineage: Bacteria > Bacillota > Clostridia > Tissierellales > Sedimentibacteraceae > Sedimentibacter. Next base: position 16,887 of record DAIUCB010000024.1, read on the forward strand.
TATATTAATAGCTAAATCGCTGAAGACGGATGAAACTACTGTTTTCCTAAATTTCTGAAAGGCAGCAGGCGCATCCTGAATGTTGCCTTTTTCTATATCGTTGTATCCTTTTTTTAACTTTGCATGAATTTCTTCTGCTGTCATCAAATCAGCATTTATGGAAGCCGGTACTTTGGGGAGTGTTACAGCAAAAGGTATTCCACCTGTCATTGAAATTTGCTTTAAATAAATATTTTCTTTGAAAAGAGTTGTATTCAAATTATCTTAATGGTATAATTTTCTAAATGTTATTTATATAATGGAAGGTTCCGGTTCTTAAAGGAGTCCGCAAAGCAGGAAAGGTTTTTTTCTGTTTTCGTGTTATTATATGTGTGTAGCTACAATGAATGGAAGGAGAAATTGTGTGAGAAGTCTTGATATTATTCAAAGAAGTATCGACTATATAGAAGACAATCTAAAAGTTGAAATTACTGTACAGGAACTTGCAGATAACGCAAACTTTTCACTTTTTCACTATTATCGGCTTTTTCAGGCGGCTGTTGGTATGCCTGTTATGCAGTATATTGTTCGAA
>DAIUCB010000025.1:0-17272 GCA_036846385.1 Bacillota bacterium
CCTGTTGTGCTTACATTGTATACATATGCTCCCACAAAATCAGTTGAATAATTGTCTCCCGTTACAGTTACAGGAAATGCCATAATACCCTTATTCAAGGAAAACATCAATGCCTTATGATTATATAAAAGCTCCGAATAGGTTCCGCTTTTACCGATAATATCAGTAGAAATTTCTTTAGGTTTTTTAACATTTGTCACATCGAACAGAGAAACCTTCAGTCCTGCGGTAGATGTTCCTCCCCAGCTGTTTTCCTCTGTGTCATATCCAAATCCCAGAATATGTGTTTCATCAACAGGATGCAGATATGTACTGTACCCCGGTATTTTCAAAAATCCGAGAACCTCCGGCTTGGCAGGATTTGATGTGTCGATAACATACAGCGGATCAACCTGTTTAAAGGTTACCATATATACCTTATCGCCCATAAATCTGGTTGAGTATATTCTTTCGCCCGGAGCCAAACCTTCCAATTTTCCTGCTATATTTAAATCCTTATTCAATATATAAACATTATTTTTCGATTCATTTTGCCCGGTCTGCCACACCTCTCCCGTAGTTGTAGCAATACGCAGCATATCCTTATGTTCATCCATTGAAAATTGATTAATAATTGTTCCTGGCACTTCACCTTGACCTTCCGGGCTTATGCTTCCGTTTTGCAGCTTAAATTTATATATTACTGTATTAACCTTATATACCGGATTATATAATTCAAGAGGCTTTACCGATGAATCATATGAAAAGTCGGTAACAGTAGTATATAGGCTGTCTGCAGAAACGTATATTGATTCTGTTGAGCCTAAATATACATCAACATCAGGTTTTGATTTTTCATCCTTTAAATTTATACCTACGGTTAAAATGTATTTGGAATCGATATAATTCGGAAAATATTTGATTTTATCATATCCGATTTCAGTTTTTTCATTTTTTATACAATCGGTGTATGATGGCAGCGGTATACCGGTTTTTTCCTTATTATATATGTCGTAGCCTATATTTATATATTTGGAGGTTACGAGGTATAGATTATTATCTATTGTCCTTCCCGATGAATAGCTTCCGTCAAAAAGATATTCTCTTTCTAAAACAGGCTTTTCTTTTTTCTCAATATTGTATATAAGTACATTGCATCTGTTGTCATAATATCTCGGGGGCATAATCCCAATTTTCATAGACTCTTCCGGCTGCTTATCAATATGGAAATAATTGTTTTGTCCGATTATTACAAGCTTGCTCTCTGTTATGAAAATTTCACTTATATCCATATTTTCGGGAACTGATACCTCCGATACAATACTTGGCGATTTCGGGTCAGAATCAATTATTTTAATATTACTGTTAGTTTTAACATAAATGTACTTCCCGTCATTTTTTATTATATCGCCCTCTTCTACTCCTTCAACCTGATTATTGGTATTTGAGCTTTCATCTTGAGGCGCAGATGGCTTTAATTCTCCTGAATCATTGACAGTCTCCTTTGACATATCATCAATTGCAATATTTCTGATTCCTATATAATTGAAAAGCTTTGAATTATATTCCAACAGAGCTAACAGGTTTTCTTCAGAGCCTACTGACGGTATATTATTTTTCTTTACCTCTACGGTTTCATTTTTTGTTATGTAAATACTGTTTGTTATGCTATCCCATCTGACATTATGCCCCAAGGTTTCTCCGATGAATCTAAGTGGAGCAAAGGTTCTGCTGTTTACCATTTTAACACCGGTGTCTATATCCTTGATTTCACCGTTAACTAAAACCTTATTTTTATCAAGCATCATAATAATTTCATTATTATTATCCTTTATTATAACCTGCAGGGTATTCTTATTCCAATCTACCTTTGCACCGAGCTTTTCAAACACACCTCTCAGCGGAACAAAAGTCCTGCCATTTTCCAAAACAGGATTTACTTCAAAATCTACCTTTTCATTATTAACATAAACCGCAATTTGTTTGTTTTCTGCATAGGCTGCAGCACTTAAACACAATATCAAAATAAAAGTCAATATTATGATTTTAGTCAAAGCTTTATTTACCTTCATTACATGTCATCTCCTTTCATATATTATTTAGACGTAATAAAAATAATTTTTGTTCCTTATATTATATAGTATTTTTGAATTGATTTATATAAAAATATAGCTATAAATAAAATAGTAATTCATGATTTGTTTTATCAACGTTGATTTTTTGTGAGTAGTTATGTGATAAGAAATATTATAGATTAACATTACAAACCCATTTTGTCGTTGTATGTCATTATATGAAAACAGCTATTCAATAAAGATTTCTGCATAGAAGATTCGAAAGGTATTATCGTAGGGGATAACGTATGTATTTACAACAATCCAATTATCACCAAAGTCATAATTGTAAATAAGTTCCCTTGTTACAGGAAATAATTCTTTTGAATCAATCTCTTCCCTTAGAGCTTTCTCTTTTTTTCCACATCATCCATATTACCGTCAAAACCAGTACAATGCATAATGCCACTCCAATTATTAAGATATTATTTGAAGTCTGAGGTAATTGTTGCTTTTCAACGCTTTGCTGTGGTGGTAATGGGTTAAGCATACGCAATTCTGAAGCGAGAATGCCACCTTCACCTAATTTTTTTTGATACCGAGTTCCATCAGTCGATGTGCCATCAATTATGGAGTTTTCAAGATTCAAGTGCCATATACGTTCTCCATCATTCTTCAGTTTGAACTTTACTGACTTTTCTGATGGATCCATAAGCATTGAGCATTGAGTGCTTCCGAGCTGCATTGTTTTATTCAAAACATCCCATCCTAATTCAGGGCTCATCTTCCCTAAATTGCTTTCCAATATTTCACATGCAATCCTGTATCGGTCTGAACCTATCCCATTGATCTCCGATGTTAACTTACCTACAAAATCTGATTGAGTGAAATTTGTCATTACCATATAGCTTCCATCCATCTTGACCACTCGATTTGAGGTGTCACCAGCTTCTACAACAGCGGCTTCACCAACCATATCTGCAATGAGATGATGAACAGTAACATTTCGGTTGACCAGCTGCTTATCACCAATAAACTTAAGAACAGATGCTGTATTTTCAAATGTTGCTACCTTCGGACCTACATCACCTATGTAGTACTGATTTCCTTTAAGCTCTTTAATTTTCTTCATTTCCGGAAACTGCATCTGCTCTGATAGAAATAATCCTTTATCATTCATCCTTACGGTAGGTTCGAATTCATTTCCTGCCTGAAAGGCCATAGAAAAGGCTTTTATACCATCTACTGTTTCAACTGAAAACAACAGATCTGTATCCTGAAAATCAAAATTCATACCATATAATGCTTTACCATCATACACTACAAAGCTGGTACATGCTTCAACCAACAAAATTTGAAATGACATAAGCATCATACACAAAAACACAGATACACATTTAAAGATTGTCTTCTTCATATAGTTTCCTCCATTTTAAATCTCAATTCAACTTTTTATATAAAATCGCATTTAACATAACAAACCAATCTATTATATGGTATATTTGTCAATTTTAGTGTCTAGGAGACGGGAATATTTTCATCACTCCACAATCAGCAGATAATTGAAATACTTAAATTACAGAACAGTAAAAATTGATATAAAATAGTATTAATAAAAAGCCGTAATTATTATTATGACAACAACCCCGTCCCTTTGACACTACCTTTGACACTATACGTTTATTATACGTTGTTTTCGCAAACAATTAATTCGCCCAGCATACCCCAATCTGTTTTATTCATTCCATGAAAATAATGACCTTTAAAATAACATGGCGTATATTTTACACCATCTATATGATATGACATATGCAGAGAACCGCAATAGGGCTGACAATTTTCACATTCCTTTGTAACAGTTATTGATTTTTTTATTGCGTCGGAACAACCGAGCATTTTATCACTATAATTATCAATGTGTAACAAATTCGCCTTTACAAGCAATGAATTATCTGACATTCCCATCCAGAACAAAGTTTTTCTATTGCACTGTTTGTTGAATATCACTCTGTGTCCGTTCGGTCTCTTTTTGAAAACAATTTTGCACCCTAGCATCTCTCCTGTTTTATACAATGCTTTTACAATTTCATACTCCGCTTCCGGCAATACACTGAAAGAATCCATTTTATTCATTTATGACCATTCCTCTCTTGCATCCCGATTATTTTACAATATCAAGAATCTGCTCAAATTCATTAAATTTCAGATACTATTTTAAATCCATATTTATCCCGCATATTGTTTAAGGTGTGTCTAGGGGATGGGGATGATTTTCTGAGTAAACAATCAAATAGTATGGTTATATTTTATTCCATGATATTCTCTGTGTCAATAAGTATGACCATGATAAATAAAAAGTGATGACTTTTTTTACAAAATCATCACTTCAATAAGTAGCATTATATTTATATGTTTACTGATGTGGCTTAAAGGTGCTGCAGCAGGTTTCTTCGTGAGTTTCAGCATTTTTACCGTTTACGATAATATCGGATGCGGTGCATTTCTCATTTTTGTTATAAAAGCAATACTTTGCATCACACTCTATTGATGAATTTTTTTGAGGCTCTGATGTGGAACTCATGACACCGGGCTTTTGAACAACAAAGGTATTACAGCATGTAGATCTGCTTTCAAAGGCCTTTTTTCCGTCTACCTTGATGGTCGGAGCGGTACATCCGTATTTTCTATTAAAATAGCAATTAGTTACTGTACAATTTATTTCAGCCATTATTTTTCTCCTTTCACTTTCACCGTTGGTTAAGTTATTTTAACCCAAAAAGAAAAAAATATTAATAACACAACAACATGTTTTATTTATTTCTGTGTCTTTGCTCGGCCAGCAGCAAATCAACCATCCTTCCGTAGCTCTTTACTCCGTCCCTTTGATTATTTGCTTTTAAATATGTATCATTAACATTTGAAGATATTTCAGCTATCTTAGTTTCAAACTGCTTCCAGTAATTATCCGCATACCTTAAATCCTTAAGCACTTCTTCGGAAAAACTGCTGTTAAGCTTTACAAAGGCTTCATAGTCCTCTGAATATAGTGCATTCATGCTGTAGGCCAGTGCCAGCATAACCCCGCTGTAAGCGAAATCATCGTATCCTGAATTAATGCATGACATATATGAAAGAAAATTTGCCTCATCCTCTCTCATAAAGCCTCTGAGATGAACAAGCTCATGACACATGACTGCCGGTATCTCATATTGAGGTATATCAACATTTACATTTGACTCCATTGTAAAGGGAAAAAAAACACCCGTTGTCTGCGTTTGAGACATTGCTGCCGAGAAAAAAACAGGCTTTGGCCTCGGATATTTGCCCTTTAATATTTCATACTTGGTTGACAGCTTATCAAAGGATAATTGAGCCTTCACGGCAGTATCGTAGATTTTACTGTCATATAAGACCGCAATTCCGTTTTCATCGGTATTCAGCCTTGACTTAAGCTCATTAGCTCTGTTTACTAAATCTTCACATAGCTCCTTTAGCTCCTCTGATGATGATTCTTTTATTTCAAGTCCGCTGTAATAGGTAAATTCATATCTGTAATAATTCAGCCCGCAAAGCAAAACAAATAAAAAATAGATACAGGATATAAACACCGCCATATTTAACAAATAACTCTTAATATATTTAAATGTTCTTAGCCTTATTGAATTAGCTGTTGCAAATATTGTATAAGCAGTTAAAAATAAAATGCCTGATATAAAAATTAACTCCCCTAAGGAAAAAGGAACAAAACCGGTAATTAAACCGATGCCTTCGGCGAATAAAGGATATATTTCAGTTGAATAAAATTCTGCCAAATTATTATTATGCTTAATAATTTGAGTTATTACAAATGATATCGGAATCAAAGTAATTAAAAAAGCTCTCTTATATTTAATTGGTTTCATTATTATCCTTTCAGCTTAATCATATTTTATTACAATAATCATACATTAATATTTAGATTTACGACATGGATTTATTATATCACATACTTATATTTTTTTATAATAGTTCTATCAAAAAATATAAAAAATATATAGCTTTTATAAGCTTGAAATAATTTTGTTTTTAATATATTATTAATATACACGAATTACATAAATATCGGAGGTAATATGGATAGTATTTTTGAAAATATAATCAAAAACAATATAGATTTTTGCAAAAATGGCAAGGTTGCATCTTATATACCCGAGCTGGCCAAAAGCAATCCAAAGGATTTAGGTGTTTATCTTGTTACATTAGACGGAAAAGAATATTATGCCGGTGATTATGATAAGAAATTTACAATGCAAAGTGTTTCAAAAATACTGTCGCTCATGCTTTCGTTAATGGATAACGGAGAGGCAGTCTTTGAGAAAATCGGTATGGAGCCTACAGGTGACAGCTTTAATTCTATTGTCAATCTGGAGCTAAAAAGCCTCCACAAGCCATTCAACCCTATGATTAATGCAGGAGCTATAGCTGCTACAGCAATGATTAGAGGAAAAAATAAGGATGAAAAAATAAATCGGATATTAGATCTTGCAAAAAAGCTATCCGACAATCAAAATATTAAAATAAATGAAAATGTATATCATTCGGAAAGAATTACAGGAGACAGAAATCGTTCGCTAGCATACTTTATGAAAAGCTATAATTTAATCGAAGGAAATGTTGAGGATGAGCTTGATGTATATTTTATGCAGTGCTCGATTGACGTAACCTGCAAGGATATTGCCAATATGGGATGTGTTCTTGCAAATGACGGCATATCAACTAAAACCGGTGAAAGAATAGTATCCAAGCAAATTTGCAGAACAGTAAAAACTATAATGTCTACCTGCGGATTATATGATGCTTCGGGAGAATTTGCCGTACATATAGGGATACCTGCCAAATCAGGAGTAGGCGGAGGAATACTTGCTGCCGTTCCTCACAAAATGGGAATCGGTGTTTACGGTCCTGCCCTCGATGATAAGGGTAACTCAATTGCCGGAATACAAATATTAAAGGAATTATCTGAAAAGCTCGATCTGAATATTTACTAAAAAAGAGAGGCTATTCAACCTCACCGGGGGACCTGTGTCCCCTGTGACGGTATAAATAGCCTCAAAAGTTCTGAATATCCAATTCAATTTCTTAACTGATTTCAACTACCTCATAGCCTGCCGTTGTTACAGCATTTATCAATACTTCATTTTTTACTTCCTTAATTAATGTTACCTCTGCAGTTTTATTATTTAAATCTACTGAAGCATTTTCTACTCCCTCCACCTTTTTTAAAGCTCTTTCAACTGCAGCAGAGCAATGTCCGCAGCTCATTCCTTCAATTATCAATATTTTTTTCATACTATTGCCTCCATTTTCATTATATGATTTATTTGTAGCTTCTTTTAATTCGGATAGTTCCGTTGCTTCCCATTTAACATTACCTGTCAGTCTTACAGGTTTGAATAGCTTTAATCTTAATGCATTTGATACTACGGATACGGAGCTTAAGCTCATTGCTGCTCCTGCAAACATCGGATTGAGCTTCCATCTCAGGATATTGTAAAATACTCCTGCGGCTAAAGGTATACCGATAGTGTTATATATAAAAGCCCAAAATAAATTTTGTTTTATATTTTTTATTGTAGACTTACTTAGTTGAACAGCAGTGACAGCATCGAGTAAATCACTTTTAATCAATACTATATCTGCAGATTCTATAGCTATGTCTGTGCCTGCTCCTATTGCTATTCCGACATCAGCTCTTGCAAGAGCCGGCGCATCATTTATTCCGTCACCTATCATAGCTACCTTTTTTCCGGCTTCCTGAAGTTTCCTGATTTCTTTTTCCTTATCCTGCGGCATAACCTCCGCTATTGCTCTTGTTATACCAAGCTGTCTTTGTATAGATTCAGCAGTTTTTTTATTATCACCTGTAAGCATTACAACCTCTATTCCCATAGCCTCAAATTCTTTTATTGCTCTTTGGCTTGTCGGTTTAACCGTATCTGCTGCTGCTATTATACCCAATACTTTATTTTCATCTGCAAGATAAAGAGGTGTTTTTCCTTCCTCTGCAAATTGTATGCTTTTTTCTTCAAAGCTGTTTTCTTCAATGTTTTTTTCCTTAATCAGCCTTATATTTCCTAAATAATATTTTTGATTATTAATTTTTGCCTCAAGGCCCTGTCCGGGTATCGCTGTAAAATCAGTTAATTCATATAATTCAAGCTTCCTTCTTTTAGCTTCTTCGACTATCGCTTCAGCCAAGGGATGCTCAGAGCCCTTTTCTGCTGATGCCGCTATTTTCAATATTTCATTTTCATCTGTATTATTACCGGCAGCAATATTTGTTACTCTTGGCTTTCCTTCTGTTATAGTACCTGTTTTATCCATCACGACGGTTTGAATATGATGTGCTATTTCCAAAGCTTCGGCGGATTTTATCAAAATGCCGTTTTCTGCACCCTTACCTGTTCCTACCATTATTGCCGTAGGTGTTGCCAGTCCCAGTGCACATGGACATGATATTACCAACACAGCAATACCTATTGAAAGTGCAAATTCAAATGTCGCTCCCGATATCAGCCAAATTATTGCAGCTGCTGCTGCGATAATAATCACTGTCGGTACAAATATACCACTTATTTTATCAGCCAGCTTAGATATGGGAGCCTTTGATGAGCTTGCTTCCTCAACAAGACGTATAATTTGTGCCAATGCAGTATCGTCTCCTACATTTACTGCCTCGAACTTAAAATATCCGGATTTGTTTATACTTGCACCTACTACCCTGTCCCCAACCTTTTTCTCAACAGGCATACTTTCACCGGTCAGCATAGCTTCATCTACGTAAGAGCTGCCGAAAACGATAATACCATCAACAGGTATGCTTGTTCCCGGTTTTACTATAATTATATCGCCTTTTTTTACTTCCTCGACAGGCAGTGTAACCTCAACACCGTCTCTTTCGACGATAGCTGTTTTCGGAGATAAGTCAATCAGCTTTTTAATTGCATCTGAGGTCTTTCCCTTTGCTCTTGATTCCAAATATTTGCCCAGAGTTATAAGAGCTAAAACAACGGCAGCAGATTCAAAATAAAGATCCATTGAATAGGTCATTACCAATTCCATATCCATATGACCTAAACCATACCCAATTCTGTATATTGCAAATACTCCATAGAAAAATGCAGCGGAAGTACCGATTGCAATTAATGAATCCATATTCGGAGAGCCCTTTAACAGTGTTTTAAATCCAATCCGATAATATTTGCTGTTGACAATCATAACCGGAAGACATAGCAGAAATTGGGTAAATGCAAATATTATAGTATTTTCCTCGCCGTGAAAAATACCAGGCAACGGCCATTTAAGCATATGTCCCATTGCTAAATAAAATAACGGTACTGCAAATATAAAAGATATTATGAGTCTGAGTCTCATCTCTTTAATTTCCGATAAATCATCAGACTTATTGCTGTCCTTTTTTATATTTACACTGCTGTCTGCTACAGAAGCATTATATCCCGTATCCTGAACTGTCTTAATAATATCCTCTGCATTTACCACGGAATCATCATATTTTACAACCATACTGTTGCTGAGCAAATTGACATTTGCCTCTGTTATTCCCTTCATTTTATTTACATTCTTATCTATTCTGGCTGAGCATGCGGAGCATGTCATGCCCGTAACATTAAATTTCTGAGTTTTCATTTTTCTCAACTCCTCATTTAGACATCTTGTCTATAATATTAATTATCTCGTCGATTTTTTCCTTTTCATTTCCTGTCGTAAAGGCTTCCTTTACGCACATTTCCATATGAGCCTTAAGGATTTCATTATTGGCCTTTTTCAATATAGATTGTACTGCCATAAGCTGGTTGGAGATATCAATACAATATCTGTTTTCCTCAACCATTTTTGTTATTCCTTCAATTTGTCCTGCGGCCGTCTTTAATAATCGATTGATTTTAACCTTATCTGCTTTCATTTGTATATACCTCTCTATTACACTATACCCCAGGGGGGTGTATATAAATATATTATAGCTTCTTTTTTTATTTGTCAATATTTTTTTGCAAAAAATCAATTCGGTGAATCAAATATGTTGTTAATTTAATTAATAAATGGTATAATGCTGTTAGTATTATTATATTTTATACTTAAATTATCATAGAAAGTGGGTATTATATGAAAAAGAAATATATTGAAAAATTAGGAACAGAGCTTCCTCGATTAGGCTTTGGATGTATGAGATTTCCTACTGCAAACAATAAAATTGACTTTGAGGCTGCAAAGGAAATGATACATTACGCTATGTCAAAGGGCTTAAATTATTTTGATACTGCTTATCCATATCATGACGGGGAATCTGAATCCTTTTTAGGTAAGGTATTGCCTGAGTTCCCAAGAGAAAGCTACTTTTTAACCAGCAAGCTGCCTATATGGAAAATAGAAAATGAAGGCGATGCAGAAAAATATTTCAATGAACAGCTTGAAAAATGCAATACTGAGTATTTTGATTTTTATCTTCTTCATGCAATGGGCACGAAAAGAATAGAGACTATGGAAAAATTTAAGCTTTATGATTTTATATTGAGAAAAAAAACGGAGGGAAAAATAAAACATATTGGTTTTTCTTTTCATGATAAAAACGAGGTATTGGAAAAATTAGTTGATTTACATAAATGGGATTTTGCACAGCTTCAAATAAATTATTGGGACTGGACGGAGTATGAGGCAAAGGAAGCCTATGAAATTCTTGAAAAAAACAATATTCCTTGCTTCGTTATGGAGCCGGTTCGAGGTGGCTTTTTATCCTCCTTTGCTCCTCAAGTTGAAAAATTGATGAAAAGCTATGCTTCTGACAGGAGCATATCATCCTGGGCTATCAGATGGGTTGCATCACTTCCGAATGTTGCAATAGTGTTGAGCGGAATGACAAATATGGAGCAGCTGAAGGATAACATTGCTACTATGTCAGATTTCGTCCCTTTGAATGAAGATGAACTGAAAATAACCGATACGGTAGTTAACGAGCTGAAAAAAATACAGCCGATTCCCTGCACAGGATGCCGCTATTGCATGGATTGTTCCTTCGGAGTTGATATACCGGGAATCTTTGAAATATACAACGCTTATAAAAAAACCGAAAATAAGGAATTGACATATAAAAACTATATGGTTTTCTTAAGTGAAAAGGAAAGAGCAAACAATTGTGCAAGGTGCGAAGCGTGCATTACAAAGTGCCCACAGCACATAGATATACCATCAGAGCTGGAAAAGATTGATAAGGAACTGAAAGAATTAATGGCTTAATAATTCTATATTACTTTCTAATTGGATGACAAGAGTCATCCTTTTTTTGTCCTTTTACAGCATTTTAATTATGGCTTGTGCATATCATTATATGAAGCTATAAATCGGAGTGTGCTATGAAAAAGGAAAATTTAATTATAGGTACGTTGATATTGACTGTTGCAACTACGCTTACACGTATTGTAGGCTTTGTATTCAGAATTTACCTGGCAAATGTGCTGGGTGCCGAGGGTATGGGACTTTACCAACTTATACTTTCTTTTTATTTGCTCATGGTTACATTAACTACCTCGGGTATCAGAACTGCAGTTTCAAGGCTTATATCAGAGGAGCTTGCACTTCACAAATATGCAAATGCAAAAAAGGTTTTGAATCAATCTATTTTTTTATCTCTCATTGCAGGATTGGGAGCAGCTTTTGTGATGTATTATTTTTCATCATATATAGGAACAAATATTCTCAATGATGAAAGAACAGTATTATCCCTTTTATATCTTGTACCAAGCCTGCCCTTCTTGGCTTTATCCTCCTGCTACAAGGGATATTTTTATGCTGTCGGCAAGGTGGCAAAGCCGGGCAGCGCTCAGGTGCTGGAGCAGGTAATCCGTGTTTTGGTTATTTTTTCAATAATGAATTATTTTCTGCCTCATGGTCTCGGCTATGGATGTGCTGCGGTTGCCATAGGTATGACGGTTGAAGAGCTGTTTTCGCTGATTTATATTTGGATTTTATATGTTTTTGACAAAAAGCCTTATACAAATAAAATCACCGCCGGAGCTGACAATATGATTTCTAAAATTTTGCTTGTAGCAATACCTTTAACCGCAACCTCCTGTATGAATTCTGCACTTCGTATGATTGAAAACATATTGATTCCATCCAGACTGATTTTGTATGGAACATCTTCGGCCAATGCAATTAGCTTATATGGTATGATTAAAGGAATGGTTTTACCGTTGCTTTTTTTCCCATCCTCCTTATTAACCTCTTTGGCTTCTATATTAATCCCTTCGGTAGCAGGTGATAATGCACTAAACAATGAAACAAGGGTTACATACACCTTGTCAAAGGTTCTGCATTTCACAGCTTTGTCCGGAATTATTGTTGTAAGTATCTTCATATGCTTTCCCAATGAAATCGGTATGGCTGTTTATAATGATTCTACGGTTGGAACAATGCTTAAGATTATATCCTTTGTTTGTCCCTTTATGTATTTAAATATGGTTGTAGCCTCAATGCTCCATGCTCTCGGCGAGGAGGTTGTATCATTTAAAATAAATGTAGTTGAATCTATTTTGAAGATTTCAATTATTTATTTTTTAGTTCCTGCTTATGGTTTTAATGCTTACATTTTTGCACTTTTTTTAACTACTGTTTTAAATACATTATTATATTTACTGAGGCTTCTGAAGGTTTCCTGCATAGTATTCGATATTTCTAACTGGATCTTTAAGCCTCTGATAGCAGCAGCTTTGTCATCATTTGCCTCACGAATGCTGTTTGCTTTATTTTTCGCATATAACAATTCTAGAATAATTGCTTTAATTTCTTCAATAATAATTTTATCATTGTTATATCTTGTCTTTTTAATTATGTTTAAAAGCATCAATACGACATCCTTAAAAGATATCAGAAAAAGAGCATTAAAAAGAATTTGATCAGGTATATTTGTTAATATATGAATCATATTGAAATGTCAACAAAAATTGCCATTTAATTTCTCATGAAAAAAAGCATATTTTTTTTATTTATTCAAAGAATATTGCTACGGGGATAAAAGGAGACATCAATATGCAATATAGCTTAACTGATTTACTGATATTTTTTTTAATATACGGCTTTTTAGGTTTTCTTTTAGAAAGTATATTCAGAAGTGCTGTTACAAGAAAACTTACCATAAGCCGAGGGTTTTTAACAAACTACTTTTGTCCCTTATATGGGATAAGTGCCATAGTTATTATACAGATTTTTACATTGTGTGAAATAACTATTGAGAGCAGATTTAATGCTTTACTGGCAGCTACATTATGCAGTATGGCGGCAGTAACTGTTTTCGAATATGTGGTAGGCTTTACTCTGGATAAGTTTTTTAATCTGAAGCTGTGGGATTACAGCCAAAACCCACTTAATCTGAATTCTTACATATGTTTGGAATTTACTCTGATGTGGGGTGCCGCAGCTATTTTTCTCACAAGTTTTTTGCATCCTATCGTAGAGGTAGCCGTTATGATTTTACCTCAGCCGATAGAATTTATTTCAGTTTGCTTTATAGCTTCAATATTAATCGTGAATGCATCATTCAATATGAGACGATATTACCATATTCATAATGTAAAGGTTTAAGATAGGTTAGGATAGTTAATGTACAACAGGGAAAATAGTTTTTCCGGTAAATAAAAAATTGGGCAGATTCTTGATTCTTCCCAATTTTTTTATATTTTACTCAAATATTAATTAATATTATCCGTTTAACAAAAGCTCATCAATAGGTCTTCCCGGAGGTACAATCGGATAAACGCTGCATTCAGGACTGATTTTACATTCGATGAAAATTGCTTCGTTTATATCTTTGGTTTCGCTTAGTATATGCTTCAGCTCATCCATTGATTCAGCCTTATAGCCTCTTATACCATAAGCATCTGCCAATTTCTGATAATTTACATCATCATAGTTGTCAGTTTCCGAATATCTGGCGTTACTGAACATTCTCTGCCATTGTCTTACCATTCCTAGAGCATTATTATTCAGCATAATAATTTTTATCGGAAGCTTATATTTTGAAATTGTAACAAGCTCCTCGCATGACATTCTGAAACTGCCGTCACCGGTAATAAAAATTGTTTTTTTATCCGGATTACCAATCTGTGAGCCTATGGCAGCACCAAAGCCGAAGCCCATTGTTCCAAGTCCTCCTGAGGTAACAAATTCATTTGACTTGTTAAACTGCCAAAATTGTCCCGCCCACATCTGATGCTGTCCTACATCAGTTACAACAATCGAATTTTTGTCATAATGATTGTTTATTTCCTTTAATATATTTTCAGGCACAAACTGTCCGTCTATGTCTGATGTGATTTTATTGGACATTATTTCTTCCAACCAGCTGCTTCTGTCTTTTTCTTCTGTAAGCTCCATAAGTTTTGATAATATACAACTCATGTTTCCTATTAATGGAATACAATCTGACGTGTTTTTATCTATTTCGGTTGAATCAATATCAATATGAATAATTTTAGCGTTGGGTGCGAATTTATCGGGATTTCCTATTACTCTGTCACTGAATCTTGCTCCGATTGCTATTAATAAATCACAATTTGTAACAGCCATATTGGTTTCCTTAAAGCCATGCATTCCCACGAACCCAAGGGAAAGCTTATTAATCCTGGGTATTGTACCTAGTCCCATAAAGCTGTTTGCTACAGGTATACCTGATTTTTCAGCAAATTGAAGCAAAAGCTTATCATTTTTAGATATTCTGATACCTCCGCCTGCATATATTACAGGCTTTTTTGATTTATTTATTAAATCAGCAGCTTTACCCAGCAAAACTTCGTCGGGAATAACAGCCTGTTTATTCTCATATTCAGATTTTTTTCCTTTATATTCATATTGCTTTAAAAAAACATCCTTCGGAACATCTACAAGCACAGGTCCCGGTCTTCCCTCAAGGGCCACCTCTATGGCTTCTCTGATTACATCCTCGAGATTTTCAACCCTTCTGACCAAATAGTTATGCTTTGTAACAGATAGGGTTAAGCCTGTTATATCAACCTCTTGAAATGAGTCCTTACCGATCAGCACATTTGCAACCTGTCCTGTAATTACCAACAGAGGTGTTGAATCCATATAAGCATTTGCTATTCCCGTAATTGTGTTTGTTGCGCCGGGTCCGGAGGTAGCAACAAACACTCCAAGCTTACCTGTGCTTCTTGCATAGCCGTCAGCAGCATGAACACCGTTTTGCTCGTGGGCAGGTCTGTATACCTTAAAGTAATCAAGCTCATCATAGAGAGCATCAAAGAAGGGTATCACCGCACCGCCGGGATATCCGAATAATGTGTCTATTCCTTTTTCTTTTAAAACCTTTAGTATTATCTGTGAGCCTGAAAGCTTCATTATTTTCACCTATTTCTTATTATTTTTCGTCATCTGCAGCATTATTGTTTATCCAAGACATCATTCCTCTTAATTTCTTACCGGTTTCAATTATCGGATGCTGCAGCTCTATATTTTTCATTGCATGATACATTGGCTTACCTGCCTGGTTTTCCGAAATCCAATTGCTTGCAAAACGTCCTGTCTGAATTTCTGACAGAACCTTTTTCATTTCTTTTCTTGTTTCTTCATTGATAATCCTTCTGCCTGTCATATAATCCCCGTATTCTGCAGTATCACTTACAGAGTATCTCATATTTTCAAAGCCTCCGTCATAGATTAAATCCACAATCAGCTTCATTTCATGCAAGCATTCAAAATATGCTATTTCAGGCTGGTATCCTGCTTCAGTTAATGTATCAAAGCCTGCTTTAATCAATTCAGTAACTCCGCCGCATAAAACAGCTTGTTCTCCGAACAAATCAGTTTCAGTTTCCTCTTTGAATGTAGTTTCAATAACTCCTGCTCTTGTTCCTCCGATGCCCTTTGCATATGCTAATGCTATATCCTTGCATCTGTCGGTATAGTCCTGATGAACAGCAAATACATCCGGAACACCTTTACCCTCTCTGTAGGTTCTTCTAACTAAATGGCCCGGGCCCTTTGGTGCTACCATAAATACATCTACATATGCAGGGGGCACTATTTGTTTGAAATGAATATTGAAGCCATGTGCAAATGCTATAGCATCACCCTCCTTCAGATTCGGAGCTATATAATCCTCATAAATTTGCTTTTGTGCGGTATCAGGTGCTAATATCATTATAATATCTGCTTCCTTTGCTGCATCTGCAACGCTTTTAACTGTCAGTCCTACAGCCTCTGCTTTAGCGATTGATTTACTTGACGGATGCAGTCCTACCACTACATCTACTCCGCTTTCCTTGAGATTAAGCGCATGAGCGTGACCTTGACTTCCAAAGCCTACTACAGCTACCTTCTTTCCCTCTAAAAATTTTAAATCTGCATCCTTATCATAATACATTGTTCCCATTTTCTTTTTCCTCCTAAATATATTTGAAATATTTTAATTGTTATTGTACTTCCGTTAAATCATATACATCGACAAGCTTCTGCATCTGGAGAATTGCTCTGTCCAAATCCAGCTTTTTTTCATCTTCCAGGGTTACCTTTAGCTCAGACCTGCTTGAATCTATTTCTTTCATGCTGAATTCCTTAACATCAAATTGCTTTCTCCTAAGTGTAGTTAATACTCTTACTGCGGAATCCATACCGCTGGATACCTTAAAGCTTACTGTTCTACTCATTTTTTCACCCTCCTTATTGAAATTTCAACCTGATTATGTAGGATAAATAAAAAACCTCTCGTCTCTATATACATTCCCGATGTATATAGGGACGAAAGGTCTTTCGCGGTACCACCCTATTTTACGATAAAAAAATATCGCCTCATCAAGTCGAAAAAAACTATTGTTTTTTTGAACTCTATTCTTATAACGCAGAAATACGTCCTTGTCTACTTATAATTTCGACTTGGCAGCTCTGGAGTGATCATTTTATACCTGTTAACACCGATTTACACCAACCATCGGCTCTCTGAAGTTATCTCAGATATTTTTCTCTCCGTCAAAGCTTTATGATTAACTTTACATCATTATACACATGAGATTTTATAATGTCAATACATTTAATAAAAAAAATATAAAAAAATTCTCTTGACAAATTATTTATTTGGCTGTAAAATCATAAACAAATTTAAAAACCATTTCGTTGATAGACGGGTCTTTGACAGTTGAGTAATAAAAAAATCTCCAAAGTCTTTGAAAAGACTT
>DAIUCB010000026.1:0-16940 GCA_036846385.1 Bacillota bacterium
AATTCTTACTACGGAAAACCGGATCAGCAGGTTAAAGACCATCCCGGAGAATGCTTTGCAGGGGTAGTAGATGCGGATCAAAATCCTGTCGGCTATGATTACAAGGATGGCAAGTATTACGATGATAAAAGAGTTGACTTTAATATGCATGATGCAGCCTTTAGCTTAAGAATGGAAAATAAGTTTACTCATAACTGGGGTGGAGGAACTGTAACTAAGGATATCAGTCCTTATATGGTTCCTGATTTCGATGACAGTAAGGATTATACAAATCCAAGTAATACGCAGGGTGGTTTAAATCTGCCTAGCTACGGGATTAAAATACTTGTGACAGAGGAAGCAAAGGACAGAAGCTCTGCAAAGATACATATTTTAAACAGCAGCTTAAACAATAAGCCTGTTGATTATTCTGACGGACTTAATGTTAAAAAAATAAGTGTTAAAGGTAATAACTTAGAATTACAAGTTGAAAATGATGACTCCGATGATGATGATGATTTAGGAGATAAAGCATATATCAGTTACATAAAGAAGAATACTGATGGAACTGTAGTAGAAGCTAAAGAAGAGCTTTTGCTGATAAAAGGTGTATACAAATGCTCTGTTGATTTTCTGAAAAATATTGAAAAGGGAATATATAAGGTTAACTTTGTGGTATTGGAGGATGAAGACGGAAATGCAAGAGCTATATACAATTCAGAGGTTCACTCGGGATATGGAATGGATTTAAGCTCAGGAGATATAGATAATAGAAAATTGACTAAACCATTTAATATAAAAGAAATTAAAACTATTGATATGAACGGTGAAGATAAAACTAAATTTTCTAAAGGTGATACTGTACTGGTAAATGTTAAGCTGGAAGCTTCAGAAGAAATAAATAATGCTATTGTAATAATTGATGTGCAAGATAGTAAAGGAGTACATTGTGCTTTGAGATATGCTCCATATAATAATCAAATAAGTGAATATTCATTAGGCTTTAGCACTAATGATTTTAAAAAGGGTCAAAGTAAGGTAAATGTATATATATTGGATAATTTAAACAGTAAAAATCCATTAAGTGAGACAGGGACATTCACATTTACAATAAAATAATTCTCATGCTTAAGGGTATATTTTAATTAAATTTTTATATGTCTGCCTTTTAATGAATTTCATTAAAAAGCAGACCTTTTTTATTTTTTCATTTTTAATGTTTTACAATATATAGATTGGGTATACTAAAAAGTAACTGATGTGCAGTTTTTTGTGCATAATATAATTTGGAGGTAGTTATGAAAGCTTATGTAGATAGAGAAAAGTGTATTAGCTGCGGATTGTGTGAATCACTTTGTCCCGACGTTTTTGAGTTGGATGATGAAAGTATATCGGTAGTTATTGTTGATGAGGTACCCGAGGATTCGGAATCCTGTGCCATAGAATCTCAGGAGCAGTGTCCTACGGATGCAATATCTGTAGATTAGCATTAAAAATTCTAATTAAGCTGAAATAATTCTATAGTCAATATTATTAAATTGAATGACATTTTTGCATTTAAAGAATTTGACAAAAGAATTAATGCATAGTATAATGATTAAAAATATCGGGAGCTTGTGTTCAGGCTGAGAGGAAACTTTAGTTTCGACCGTACTTGATTTGGATAATGCCAACGTAAGGAAAAATAATCATAATGCAATTATGGGATATACCTCGTTACTTGGTATATCCCATTTTAAATTAAAAGGAGAATAGTAAATGGAACAAACAAAAAAAGTAACAAATTACAGCCAGGCATTGCTATGGCTGGGAGCTGCAATTTCGCTGGCAGAAATTTTAACAGGTGCGTTGATTGCACCTCTGGGGTTCGGGAGAGGTTTTTTTGCAATTTTAGCAGGACATATAATAGGATGTGCTATAATTTATTATGCAGGTCTCATCGGAGCTCAAACAAAGCTATCTGCAATAGAGTCAACAAGAATTTCCTTCGGCAAATATGGCTCATATGTGTTTTCTGTCCTGAATATGATTCAATTGATAGGCTGGACGGCCGTTATGATAATGAACGGTGCCAAGGCATTTGATGTAGTGATAAAAAATACATATGGCTTTGAAAATCAGGGTTTGTGGGCAATTTTAACCGCCGTACTTATTATTGTTTGGATTGCTGTAGGAATTAAAAATTTGGATAAAATAAATATTGTGGCAGTCGGCGGACTTTTTGTATTTACCCTTGTATTAGGGGGAGTTGTATTTTTTACAAAAGCATCAAATGCCGTTGAAATAACTGATGCTATGACATTTGGTACTGCTGTCGAGTTGAGCGTAATTATGCCTCTTTCGTGGCTGCCGCTGATTTCTGATTATACCAAGCATGTTGAAAATGAAAGAATGGGAACGCTGGCAAGTGCGGGAGGATATTTTGTAGGAAGTACATTTATGTATGTTATCGGACTTGGTGCAGCTATATTTGCGGGAACCTCCGACATATCGTCTATCCTTATGTCAGTAGGGTTATCCTTTGCAGCCTTGGTTATTGTTCTTTTTTCTACGGTAACAACAACATTTTTGGATGTATACTCTGCTGCTGTAAGCTTTACCAATATAACTAAAAAATACATTGAAAAGCTAGTATCGGTAATTATATGCATAATCGGTACTTTACTTGCAGTATTTATCGATGCTTCTCAATATGAAAATTTCTTATATCTGATAGGTTCTGTTTTTGCACCGCTTTTTGCAATTGTTTTGACAGATTATTATTTTCTCAAAAATATAAAAATTAATGATAAAATAAATATAAATATAAAAAATTCATTGGTATGGCTTGTAGGCGTTATTTTTTACAGAATTTTGCTGAATACCGACACTCCTATAGGAATTACTTTACCTACAATGATATTTACGGCTATTTTGTGTATAGCAGTTAATGGAGGTATTAATAAATGTTTGAAGAAATAATTGAAAATGTAAAGGCTAAGAAACCTCTCATACATAATATAACTAATTATGTGACTGTGAATGATTGTGCAAATATTTTGCTGTCCTGCGGTGCATCTCCGATAATGGCAGATGATATAATGGAGGTTGAGGATATAACAGCTTTATGTAATGCTCTTGTGATTAATATCGGAACGCTAAACAGCAGAACTATAGAATCCATGATTATGGCAGGTAAAAAAGCCAATGCTCTTAATCATCCCGTAATTTTAGATCCGGTTGGAGCAGGTGCATCAAGGTTCAGAACAGAAACAACCTTCCGATTACTGAAGGAAGTGAGGCTTGATGTTATAAGAGGTAATATTTCGGAAATCAAAACGGTATATTCAGGCAGTGGCAGCACTAAGGGAGTCGATGCAAATATTGAGGATGCTGTGACCGATGAAAATATAGATGAGGTAATATTATTTGCAAAAAAGCTTTCTGAAAAATTAAATTCCGTAATTGCAATTACCGGAGCTGTCGATATCGTATCAAACAGCAAAAAAGCATATATTATCAAAAATGGAAATCCGATGATGAGTAAAGTCACCGGTACAGGCTGTATGCTTTCATCATTAATAGGAGCATATTGCGCTGCTAATAATGATAATTTTTTAGATGCAACGGCGGTGGCTGTCTGTGCCATGGGTTTATGCGGTGAGCTTGCTTACGGCAAAGTAATACAAGGTGACGGCGGAACCTCCTCCTTCAGGATGCATTTGATTGATTTTATGAGTAAAATTGATGGAAATATATTAAAGGGAGGCGCTAAAATTGAAGGTAGATAAAAATTCTATGAAGCTTTATGCTGTAACCGACAGAACCTGGTTAGGTGAAAACAGCCTTGATGATCAGGTAGAAAAAGCAATAAGAGCAGGTGCTACATTTATTCAGCTTAGAGAAAAGCATTTACCTTATGATGAATTTGTCAAGGCAGCCTATGAAATCAAGGCAGTAACAGACAAATATAAAATACCCTTTGTTATTAATGATAATGCAGAGGTTGCAATTGAGGTAGATGCTGATGGAATACATGTGGGTCAGAAGGATATGGAGGCTGAAAATGTCAGAAAGCTAATCGGTGAAAATAAGATACTCGGAGTCTCGGTACATACGGTTGAGCAGGCTTTAAGAGCAGAGAAAATGGGAGCGGATTATATAGGCGTAGGTGCAGTATTTACAACTGCCACTAAGGAGGATGCCAATAATATTTCACTTGAAACGGTAAAAAAAATATGCAATTCGGTAACAATTCCCGTAGTTGCAATAGGCGGTATAAATAAAAATAATATAATGGATCTGGCTGGGAGCGGAGTTGACGGTGTTGCAGTGATTTCGGCTATTTTCGCACAGCCTGACATTGAAATGGCTGTAGGAGAGCTTATTGAGCTTTCAAACAAAATGACAGCAGCTTTGTAATTATAAATAAAATTAACTTAGAAAGGATTGAGATAAATTGAAAAAGGTATTAAGCATAGCAGGCTCGGATTGCAGCGGAGGAGCCGGTATTCAAGCAGATTTAAAAACCTTTACGGCTCATAAGCTATATGGCATGAGTGTTATAACTGCACTGACTGCACAGAATACCATGGGGGTAAAGGGTGTTTTAGAAGCCTCGCCTGAATTCGTAGGGATGCAGATAGATGCAATTTTTGAGGATATTGTTCCTGATGCGGTCAAGATAGGTATGGTATCTAATATAGATATTATTAAAACAATATCGGAAAGACTTGTTTATTACAAAGCTAAAAATATTGTATTGGATCCGGTTATGATTTCAACAAGCGGCAGCAAGCTCCTTGATGAGAATGCAGTTGATATGTTGAAATCAAAGCTTTTACCGATTGCCGATATAATAACACCGAATATACCTGAGGCAGAAAGCTTATGCGGTTTTTCAATCGTTACATCAGAGGATATGGAAAAGGCAGCATGGAAAATAGCACAGAGCTTAAAGGGAGCCGTTCTGATAAAGGGAGGTCATTTCTCCGATAACTCTGATGATTTGCTTATATCAAAGGGTAATAAATATATATTTTATTCAAAAAAAATTGATAATCCGAATACTCATGGAACGGGCTGCACCTTGTCATCTGCTATCGCCTGCAATTTGGCTATGGGATATGACATGGAAAGAAGCATACAAAATGCAAAGAATTATATAACCGGTGCATTGCAGGATAAGCTTAATCTCGGAAAGGGAAGAGGCCCGCTCAACCATTGTTACAATTTAACAAACAAAGCAGATTATTCATGATGTAATCAGTATATAATAACAAAATATTTAAAGCATTATTACTAAATAGTATTTATTGATAATGCTTTTTCTTTAAATATTGAATTATATATTTTTTTGTAATATAATGTAAAAATAATGAATATTATTATATAATATGTATTATTACAGCTAAGATTCTCATAAAAAATTGAGGTGGACAAAATGATTAAAAAAATAATTTCGTTATTTTTGGTTTTTTTACTTGTATTTACATTTGCATTGCCGTCATGTGCTTACGGTATTAAAAGAGATTATGCAGGACATTGGGCAGAAAATTCCGTTCAATCCTGGGTTGATAAGGGCTATATAAAGGGATATTCCGATGGTTCTGTAAAGCCGGAGGGATTAGTCACAAGAGCTGAATTTATCAAGCTGGCCAACAACGTCTTTGATTTTAAGGAGACGGCTGACATCAGTTTTACCGATGTAAACAAAGAGCAATGGTATTACAGGGAGGTTCAAAAAGCTTGTAAGGCCGGTTATATTAACGGTGTTTCCCAAACTAAATTTGCTCCTGACGACAAGTTGACCAGAGAGCAGGCTGCAGTTATAATTGCTAAAATTACTAAGCTTGGTTTTTCCTCTGCAGAAGAAGCTGATATATTTAATGACAGCAGTAAAATTTCCGGTTGGGCAAAAGGGTATGTGGCCTCTGCTTTTGACGCACATCTGCTGAAGGGATATACCGACAATAATTTTAAACCAAAAAATCCAATAAAAAGAGCGGAAGCTATCGTTACTTTGGACAGGACAAAAAGTAAAATGGATTCCGATAAGCTGCTGGAGGAATTGAATGACAGTAAAGCAATAAAAATACTTTCAATAGGTAATTCATTTTCTGAGGATTCGACAAAATGGCTGTATGACATTGCTAAATCATCAGGTGTTGATGTAATTATAGGCAATGTATATTACAGCGGATGCACTCTGGAGAAACATTGGTCAAATGCGGAAAGTAATGTTGCAGCTTATTCATATTACAAGCACTCTTCTGATGGTAATACAAAAATCGAAAAACAAACTATGAAGGATTGCATCAAGGATGAAAAGTGGGATTATATAACGTTTCAGCAATATTCCGGTGATTCGGGCTTATATAATACATTTCAGCCTTATCTGAATAATTTAATCAGCTACGTTAAAGGGCTGTCAACAAATGACAAAGTGAAATTTGCACTTAACATGACCTGGGCATATGCAGGGGACAGCACTAATGAGCACTTTATAAATTACAGCAATAATCAAATATATATGTATAATCTGATAGTCAATGCATATCAGCAAGCATTGTCAGATACAGATATAGATATCATAATTCCGTGCGGAACTGCTATACAAAACGGAAGAACAAATGAAGCTTTAAATCTAATTGGAGATGAATTAACCCGTGACGGATACCATTTAAATGAAGGAATCGGAAGATATATAGCAGGCTTGACATTTTTTGAAGCCTTAATTGTTAAAAATAAAAATATACAAAAAGATTTATTGAAGGATGTCACATTTATACCGAATACTGCAGACAGCAATGAGTATTTGGCAATATTGGCTAAAATTGCGGCAAAAAATGCAGTAAAAAATCCATTTAAGATAACGGAAATTCCATATAACGAATTGGTAAATTAAAGATATATATTCATATGGTCAAGCCTATGTAATAACACATTTTTATTGAATTTGATATCACATGTGTGTTATTATGGTGATTGTGTTTTCACAACTACATTAAGAGGTTTGAACTATGCAGGATTTAAACTTAAAAATAGAACTATGGAAGAAACGTCTTTTAGATATCGGCAAGGGAAACGGATTAATAAGCTTTAAGGAAACTAAAAGGTCAAATATTGCTATTTTATCTCCCGGGCTAAATGATATTTTTAAAAAGATAGTTCATGAAAAAAAATACATGAGCTTTTCTTATCCGACAAAGGCTATGTCTGAAGAGGATGAAGAAGGGAAAAGAATCTCGATTATTACGGGGCAGATAGAAACAAATCTTACAATAATTGAGGAACAAAGGACATTAAAGGCAATCAGAGCAAGAGCAAAAACATCGATTGAGGAGCATGGTGTAAATACACTGTTTCTTACCTTCGGGATGATTAAATGGAGAGAAAACAGTAATTCTGAAGCTATTTCCTCTCCTGTTTTGTTGGTTCCGGTTAATTTGAAAATCGAATCAATCAATGCCCCGTACACTTTAAAGCAATATGGTGATGAGGTTATTTTGAATCCGGCATTATCATATAAGCTTGAAAACGAATATGGTATCACGCTGCCTGAGTTTAATGAAAACGATGATGCTTCACAATATTTATCTAAATTATCATATATTGCCGCCGATAATAGCTGGGAGATTAAATATGACGTATATTTAGCTCTTCTGTCATTTTCAAAGATAAGTATATATAAGGATATTGACATTAACAGAGAAAAAATTCTTGTAAATCCGATTATTAAAGCACTCTCAGGAGATTTGAGCAATATTAATCAGGTGCCTAAGTCATTGAACAATTTCAAGCATGATGAATGTGACATTTTGAATACCTTTCAGGTAGCAGATGCGGATTCGAGTCAGCTAGATGCGATTTCACTTTCTAAAATGGGTATAAGCTTTGTGCTGCAGGGACCTCCCGGAACCGGTAAAAGCCAGACTATCACTAATATTATAGCTGAGGCTGTAGCAGACGGAAAAAAAGTTTTATTTGTAGCAGAAAAGCTGGCAGCCCTTGAGATTGTCAAAAAAAGGCTTGATGAAGCCGGACTGAATAATTTTTGCATGACACTTCACAGCCACAGAGCTAATAAACGAGATATATTAGATGAGCTTCAAAGCCCTTTTAAATGTTCTGAAGCTAAGGTTCGGGATGAATTGTTGTATAAGCTGTCGAAGCTCGAGGAAAAACGAAGTAAGCTCAACAAATATGTTGAGGAGCTGCACAGTAAATGCTTACCTTTGAATGAAAGTATTTATGAAATAAATGGCAGGCTCGCACGGCTATATAATACAGAGGATGTTGTATTTTCAATAAAGGATGTCGAAAATACAACTGCTGAAAAGCTAAATAAATATAAATATCTGATTACTGAATATGTTGATGCACTCAGAGTCATCAATAAAACGGGTAATGTTAATCCTTGGAGCGGTACAATTATTTCAGAGTTAACACATGAAATCAGACATAATATAGAAATAGCTTTAAGTGAGCTTTTACCGAAATTAAATGACTTCGCAGACATATACGGAGAAATAATAGGATATATGGGCGCTGATTTTGATTGCTCCGTAGAAAATACGAAGGTGCTTAAAGAGCTTCTGGATTTTTTTATTGAAATACCGCCGTTGCCTATTGATTGGTTAAAATCCGATTTAGATGAGCTGATAATGCTATCTAATCAATTTGGATTTAAATGCAAGCAGTATTTTGATTTAAGATCACAGCTGACGAAGAAATACAGCTTATCTATTTTTGATATTCCTTCAGATGAAGTATTGGCTGCAATTGAAGCAGGGGTCAGTAAGGCTAAATGCTTTCTGGATTCAGCTAAATATTCCTCTCACAAGGATATTGTTTTAAATTCATGTTTAATAGCTAACGAATGCAGGGAACTTAAAGATATATTAAAAGAATGTATGGAAAAAGGTGAAAGGGTATTTAACGCTCTCGGTCTGAAAAAGCCTGAAAGCATCAACTCTCTGTTAGTGCTGGGGATGACAGCGGAATTGGTTTGTAAGGAGCCGATGGCTACTGAAAAGTGGTTCAATGAGGTTCAGTTGAAGGATACGGTGAAAATTCTGAGAGATGCCGCTGCTCATCAAAAAGAATTAACAGAAAAGTACGATATAATCAATAAAAAATATAAGAAGGAAGCTTTATCATCAAATTATGAGAAATTATTGAGGGACTTCAACGAATCCTATATATACACAATAAAAGTAATTACGGACTTTAATAATACAGATGATTTTTCAGCTCTTAGAGGAAAGCAAATTGAAAGCTTTGAAGCTAATCAACGCAAGAGGCTGTTATACTCTAAAAATATTATAGAAAGAGCTGTGAGTGCAGGAGAAAGGGTTACGTCCTTGCTGAATACAGCAAAAGCTGAAACAGGGGAGGAACTGATAAATCTTTGTATACTGTCTCAGGCTTTAAGTATGAAGCCACACGTTACAGCCGCTTATTTCGACAGCAAAAATACTCTTTTGATTGATGAAATAATTAGGGAAATAAAATTAAAGCAGCTGGAAAATAAAAAACTTAGTGAAAATATTTTAGGAAAATACATAGCGGATATTTTCAATATTGATTATAAGGGAATGCTTTCACGTTTTAATACGGAATATACAGGTATCCTAAGGCTTGTTAACATCAGATATAAGCAGGATAAAAGGGCTGTTTTATCCTGCAGCAGAGAAGTGAATATAAAGCTGTCAGATGATGAAATAATATCCTTGCTCGTTGATATTACGACTGTTAAAGAAAATGAGCAATGGCTGTCTGAAAAAAATCTGCAGGCTGAGGAGCTCATAGGAGCTTTATACGACGGAGCTTTAACTGACTGGGATATAGTTGAAAAAAACAGGGAATGTTTTAAAACAATAAAAGACTGCTTTGGAGTATCCGATGTTCCTCCGATTCTTCAAAGACTGCTTTTGGAACGCAGCTATGAGGCAATAGAGGAGGAATTGAATAAGCTAAATAAAAAAGCTATAATCGAAGCCATTGAATATATTGACGAGATAATGAAAATTAAAGCGGAAAGGCAGCCTTTAATTGAGGTGCTGACAGCTGTTGAAGAGGTTTGTAACAGTATAAGCTGCTTAAATAATGATTTTTCATATATAAAAAGCTTAAGGCTAAGCTCTTACTGTGATGTTGGCATAAGTGAGGTTATTGAGGATCTGAAGCTTATCAAGGATATTAACATCTGCATCAAATGGTTCAGAGATAAAAGCTATTTAATCGGTGAATATCTCGGAAAGAATTATAATAGCATAGATACTGATTTTAAAGCTATTGAAGAAGCAATTGATTTAGTGGGTAACATAAAGTCTTTGATGAACAATGACCTTTCAAAGGAGCTAATAGCAGCATTAACAGATTCAAAATATCCGAAGGAGGAATTTGCTGATTTTATCAAGTCTTTAAAAAGACTTAAGAATATGAAGCTTTGTGAAAGGCTTGATTCAGTTTTGAAATATAAAAACAGTGAAACCAAAAAACCGGAGGAACTGAAAGAAGCTCTTGACACAATAATTGAATCGTCAATATCAATCAATGAAAGCTACCACAGGTTCACAAATCTGTCAAAAGATAAATTTCAATTTGAGTCGGTTATGACTGATATTAATTCTTTATATAAGATTCAAAAAATAGAACAAATTTTTAAGGATAATGAAAAAGAGCTTAAGCTTAAATTTTCAAATTACTGCAACGGAATATATACAGATTGGGACTGTATTGTAAAAGCGCTGGAATATGCAAAAAAATTAAAAGAATATTCTAAGAAATTTTCCTTTTCAGACAAGTTTTTAAAGGCTGTCTGTAAGGATGATAAAGCGAAACCTAAGCTTATGAAATATTTAGACAGTATAGAAGGTGCGTGTAAAGCTGTTGACGAAAAATTTAAATGGTTTTCAGAGCTTTATGAAAATCCCATAGAGCTATATTCAATGAATATATATGAGGGTTATAAAAAAATAAAGCATTGCATGAATTTTACATTGCTTGAGGATTGGATAGATTTCTTAGCAATCCGTAAGCAATGTATGGATTATGATTTGGAAAGCTTCATTGAGGAGATTGAACAACTGAAGGTACATGAATCAGAAATTTTGAACATATTTTTAAAAAGATTCTATAAGCTTTGGATGGACGAGGCAATGAAGCAGCAGCCTTCTGTTTTAAGCTTCAGAGGCCGAACACACCAATCGTTAATAGAAGACTTTAATGAGCTTGATAAATTACAGCTGAAAATTGCTGCTTTAAGGATAAAGGAAAAATTGATAGAGAGACTTCCGGATATTAATGCCGCAACATCCTCATCAGAGGAAATGGGTATTTTAAAAAGAGAGTTGAGCAAGCAGCGCAATATCATGCCATTGAGGAGGTTATTCAAAGAAATACCGAGCTTACTGACAACCTTGAAGCCGTGTCTTATGATGTCACCTCTTGCTGTCAGCTTATATTTACAAGCTGATTCATATAGCTTTGATTTGGTCATTTTTGACGAAGCCTCTCAAATTTGTACAGAGGATGCAATAGGTTCGATTATTCGAGGCAAGCAGGTAATTATTGCAGGAGACAGATATCAGCTGCCTCCTAACGACTTTTTCAATCCGAAAAATTTGGACAAAGCATATGATTCTGGATATGAATCTGAGGGCGAGGAATCAGTTATTTATGATTCTATTTTGGAGGAATCTGTCAATTCACTTCCGGAGAGAACTTTGAGATGGCATTATAGGAGCAGACATGAAAGTTTGATTGCTTTTTCGAATTCGGAAATATATAAAAATGAGCTGATTACATTCCCGTCAAACACTGACAACTTTTCTGACCGAGGAGTTGAATATATATATGTACAGAATGGAATATATGATAGAGGTGCAAGGAAAAATAATATAAATGAAGCTAATCGAGTGGCAGAGCTTGTTTTTGAGCATTTCAACAGGCATCCAAATCGTTCCTTGGGAGTTGTAACCTTCAGTGAAGCTCAGCAGCAAGCAATAGAAAATGCTATAAGAAAAAAGAGATTGAAAGATAGTTCATATGAGGAATTCTTTTCAGAGGAAAGGGATGAGGAGTTTTTTGTTAAAAATCTTGAAACAGTTCAAGGAGATGAAAGAGATACAATTATATTCAGCATTGGTTACGGTAAGGATTCAAATGGAATAATGTATATGAATTTCGGACCTTTAAGCAAAAATGGCGGCTACAGACGTCTCAATGTTGCTATAACTCGTGCAAAATATAACGTTAAATTAGTCGGCTCAATTATGCCTGATGATATAAATTTAGATAAAACCAATTCAGACGGAGTGAAATTATTAAAACAATATATTGAATATGCAATAAATGTACCTTGGTCAATTGAGAATTTCAGAAATAAGCAGGCAGAAGAAAATAAAAATGAACAGTATCTGGATTATAATTTTGAGAATGTGATATGTGAATTTTTAACTGAGAACGGATATTCTGTCCATACAAAGATTGGCTTTTCAGACTGCAGAATTGATATGGCAGTACTGCATCCTAACCTATCGGGAACCTATGTGCTTGGTATAGAATGCGACGGAGAATCCTATCACAGATACAGAACAGCAAGGGAACGCGACAGGCTAAGACAATCAGTGCTTGAAAATATAGGCTGGAAAATATATAGAATCTGGTCTACTGATTGGATTAAGGACAGCGTGACAGAGGGTCAAAAGTTGCTTGAGGCAGTCAGAAAATCAGTATCGGATATAATTTAACCAGATTATGTACAAGTTGTCAGTAATGAATGATTAGAGTTGTTATTATGTCAGATATGAAGGTTTTTGCTATAGTTTAAGAAACTGTAACATAATAAATTATAGGAAGTGAAAAAATGAATTATGGAAGAAAGCTATTTTACTGCAATAAAATATATGATTTGGAAAATACCGAGGATTTATTTGTAAAAGCCATAAGAGAAAATTTAAAGCATCATATAATCCGTTGTCCTGAATATGCCAGGATACTTTCGGAATATGAATTTTCACCGGATGAAATAAAAACTATATGTGACTTATATAAAATTCCGCCAATACCAACATTATTTTTAAAAAATCATCCCCTCTTTTCTGCTTCCCCCAAGTATTTAATGTTTAAATCTACTACCTCGGGAACAAGCGGAAAGGTCAGTGAAATGGGTCTTGATTTTTCGTCTTCACTTCGTGGACTCGGCATGATATTGGGTACTTTTTTCACTCATAAATTAGTGTCTCCATATCCTGCAAATTATATAGTGCTTGGGTATCAGCCGGCGAAACGAAATAAAATAGGTGCCGTGAAAACTGCTTATGCAACTACCTATGCTGCTCCGGCAATACATAGAGAATATGCTTTAAAAGATACGGGAACAGAGTATAAGCTAAATACAGAAGGTCTTAAGAACGCATTGATTCGCTATGAAAGAATGGGCTTTCCTGTCAGGTTTATGGGTTTTCCTGCATACTTTATGTTTTTAATCAAAGAATTGAACGATTCTCAAATAAAGCTTAAGCTTAATCCTAAGTCACTGATTATATTGGCCGGAGGATGGAAACAATTTTTATCAGAGCAAGTTGATAAATCCACTCTTTATGAAATGTCTAAGGAAGCTTTAGGGCTCGGAGGCGACAGAATAAGAGAGTTTTTCGGAGCTGTTGAGCATCCTATAGCATATTTCGACTGCATAAATCATCATTTCCATGTGCCGGTCTATTCAAGGGTTATTATAAGAGATACAAATTTGAAGCCTGTAGGTTACGGTGTTCCGGGGCTGTTGAATTTAATTACGCCTATGATGACAAGTATGCCCTTTACAAGTGTTATGACCGATGACTTGGCTGTTATGTATCCGGGTGATAAATGCGGCTGCGGAAATAAATCACCATACTTTGAGATTTTAGGACGTGTTGGGATGGCTGATATAAAAACCTGTGCGGCAGGCGCAGCTGAGCTATTAGCGTAATCAGAAAGGCGGTGCGTGATGAATTTAGTTAACGGCGAAATTTTAGATACAAAGGAATGTGATTTGATTTTAGAAAATTTAGATAAGCTTATTTTAAATACTCTGAAAAAAAGCAGACTTGATTCGGAAATTGTCATTGCAGCATGTGACAAGCTTGTTGCTGATTTAGATGAAGCTATGTATTTGGCTGCTATGGCTGAACTGGGCATTGATGAAATATTGGGCAGAAGCTATATAAATGAGGCCCGTCAAATGTTCTGTAAAGAAAGCTTACAATATCGTATGAGGGTAGAGCTTGGTGAAGGCTATGATAAAGCAAAAAAATATAATTCTGCTTTTAAAGGGTTTTCTGTAACTGAAAAAATTTTCCCCCTGGGTGTATTGCTGCATATTGCAGCAGGAAATGCTGACGGCTTACCTGTTTTCAGCGTATTGGAGGGCTTGCTGACAGGTAATATAAATATATTGAAGCTGCCTGCTGCAGAGGGCGGTATCACAGTTAAGCTGCTGCTTGAGCTTATTAAAATTGAGCCTATTTTAGCTGAATATATTTATGTTTTTGATTATTCATCAAAGGATATAACAAATATAGGAAAACTTATTTCAGCAGCTGATGCTGTTATTGTTTGGGGAGGAAATGAGGCTGTATCAGCTTTGCGCAGAATTGTTCCGCCTCGGATTAAGCTGATAGAATGGGGTCATAAAATAAGCTTCGCCTATGTTACAAAAAAAGGGATTACTAAAGAGGGACTTGAAGGACTTGCAAAAAACATTGCACTTACCGGACAATTGCTATGCAGCTCAATACAGGGAATATTCGTAGATACTGATGATATGAATTTTATTTATGACTTTTGTCAAGAGTTTTTACCTGTATTAAATGAGATTGTATCTCATAGTCCGATAAAGATGGGTATCGGAATAAAATCACAGGTTGCTCTGAAGCTTTATAATGAAGAGCTGGAAAGAATGTATAAGGGAAGCAGAATTTTTAAGGCAGAGAGCTGCAGCTTAATTGCATATAGGGATAAAAGCTTAGAAACATCTATTCAGTTTGGAAATCCATGGGTAAGACCATTACCAAAACCGGAGATCACAGCCGTTCTTCGCCCATATAAAAATTTCCTTCAAACTGTTGGGTTATTATGTGCAGATACAGAGCGTGAAATGATTTCGGAAATGCTTTTTAAAACAGGCGCAGTACGAATCTGCCCGGGAGAATATATGTCATCAGCATATTGCGGAGCTCCGCATGACGGAGAATATTCGCTAAGACGCTATACCAAGGTTGTTTCTCTGATATAAGTACTGTTAATTGAATATCCGCACTGTTGAGTTGTATCAATTAAGGTAATATTAAGGTATATTTGATATAAATGTAGGGTAAATCAGAAGGAAAGTGCAGGATAATAGCATAAGCTATATTATGAAAGAAAATGAAAAAAAGAAATAAAATAAATAATATAATACGTTTTACAACAGTATTTTCAGTAACTATTGTATTGCTGTATTTAACGGCAATTTACTCAAATATTCCCTTTGTAGCTAAATACAGAAACTTATATATAGAAACCGCTATGTCGACTATGTCACATCAGTGGCTTGCAACAAAGTTTATACCTAAATCCGTAATAGACGATGTGATAAACCAAAGGGATAACACAGGTATTAAGAAGGGAAATGGAAAAAGCAATTTTATTGCTAAAATCAGAAACCTGCTTCATTTAAACGGAAGAGATTGGTTTGCTGCTGAATTTGATGAAATAAATATGGAGAGCTTTGACAAATATACGGATAATAATCCCAATGTTTTAAAAGACGGATATGAAAATATTTTAATTGATAACAGCAGAGTCGGCGATGAAAAAACAAAAATTATTACAAATCAAGGGGATAATGTAGTAGCAATCGATGCTAAAAATAAGATTCTCATAGTTGAGGTCAAGGGTAAAGGCTATAACGGAAGACTTGCTATTGCCAAAGATGCAAGCAAAGTAAAGGTCGGAATGGCAGAAGGCGTAGCAGAAAATACTAATACAGAAGGCAGTCAAATAGATGAATTGTCGAAATATAAAAATGCCATATTGTCTATAAATGCAAGCGGTTTTAATGATTCTGACGGCAATGGCAATGGAGGACAGCCGGTTGGAGCAATAATTGAAAACGGAAAAGTAATAAACAGCCCTATCGGCGCAAGCTGGTTTGTAGTAGGGTTTGATTACTATGACAGAATGTTTGTGGGCAGAAATATTAAAAACAACAAGTTAAGAGATGCCGTAGAATTTAGACCTGCTTTGATAATTGACGGAGTAAAGCAGGTTGACGGTTCAGCCGGCTGGGGAATTCAGCCGAGAACTGCCATAGGTCAGAAGGCAAACTTGGATGTTTTAATGCTGGTTATAGACGGAAGACAATTAAACCACAGCATAGGTGCAACAGTCGGTGATTGTGCTGATATCATGGAGAGATATAATGCAGTTCAAGCCTGCAATCTAGACGGAGGTGCCAGCTCAATAATGTATTATAATAATCATCCGGTAACCATACCGTCAATCAGATACGATGTCGGCAGATGGATTCCTAATATTGTGATGGTAGAGAATTCATAGCAGACAGGATGTTCAAGCATATTTATATAATTATGCAAAATAATTGACTATATATACGTGAAATTAGCAAAAAATATCAATCTCCATTTTTCAATCAATATTTGCAATTTTTTAATAAAAATAAAAAAAATTTGTATTTCATTGGGTTTTTATGATACTTTTGTTGGGATTTGTTGAGCAATTAAATTAATATTTATTCATATATTTAAATTTAATTATGGTCATTCAATATATTCATTAACCGAAATTATGTGAATGAAAAATTACCGTTTCTATATAATAAAATGGAATAATTAATTATTTAAAAATAAAATTAAAAAATGGAAAAAATATGTTTTTTCTCTTGAAAAAAAAACAAATTTATGCAATAATTAAATAAAAAGGCAATAAGG